>CALKMY010000213.1 GCA_938091275.1 Candidatus Nanopelagicales bacterium
TGCACAGCGAACGCGAGCGACTCCTGGAGGAAATCGCCGCCACCGAAGAGGGTCTCGCCGACCTGATTCGCGATTCCGGAGACGGGGCAGGTGACGATCAAGCAGACGCAGGGAGCAAGACTTTCGAGCGGGAGCACGAGATGTCCTTGGCCAACAACGCGCGCGACATGCTCGAGCAGGTCGATCACGCGTTGGCTCGCATCGCGGATGGCTCCTATGGGGTGTGCGAGAACTGTGGCAAGCCGATCGGCAAGTACCGACTTCAGGCCTTCCCTCGTGCCACGTTGTGTCGAACGTGCAAGGAAGCCGAAGAGCGGTTCTAATCACCGGCGGCCGCGGACGTAGGCTGGCCAAATGTTTCAAGGCGCCCACCGACCCGTGCTGGCGGTACTTGCCAGCACCGCCGTGGGCATCGTTCTGATTGACCAGGTGACAAAGGCGTGGGCTGTGGCATATCTCCAGCCGCGCATCGAGAGTGGCGAAGGGCCTATCTACCTCATCGATCCGCTCCTGCGCTTGACGTATGTCGAGAACACGGGAGCGGCGTGGGGAATGGGAGCCGGATACACCTGGATATTCACCATCGTCGCCGTCGTGGTGGGAGTCGTCATCGTTCGGTTCGCGCGGACAATCACCTCCCGCGCGTGGGCCCTGGCACTCGGTGGGTTGCTCGGTGGGTTGCTCGGAAACTTGATCGATCGACTCACGCGACCTCCGGGCCCGGGTTTGGGTTCGGTGGTCGACTTCATCGGCCTTCCAAACTTTCCTGTCTTCAACGTGGCTGATATCGCGATCACGTGTTCGGCGGTGGCGATGATCATCCTGGCCTGGCGCGGCATCCCTTTATCGGAGTCGGAACCGGACGACTCCAGCTCGAATGACTCGAGATCCGAGGAGTCTGCATCGCAAGCGCTGATGTCCACGGATGAGCCGATTCAAGAAGACGAGTTACGTCATGACGACACACCCGCGGCCGGGAGCGGCCCATGAGTCGGATTCTCCCGGTGCCTGAGGGGCTTGAGGGGGAAAGGATCGACGTCGCGCTCGCGACGATGCTGGGGTTGTCGCGGGCACGTTCGAGTGCACTCGTGGAAAGCGGTGCCGTCCAGGTCGCAAGCCGTGTGGTCGCCAAGTCACATCGTCTTGCTCCCGGCGAGATGATAGAAATCCGCGAGATGGGCGAGACGCGCGACGCGTCCGACGGCGGCGGATCAGAGGCCGGGCCGTTCGCGGGACCGTCGACCAGTGCACCCTCGGTGGAGATTCCGATTCTGTGGGAGGACAACGACGTTGTCGTGATCGACAAGCCGGCAGGGGTTGCCGCTCATCCGAGCCCGGGTTGGTCGGGGCCCACGGTGACCGATTCCCTGTCCGCCGCCGGGCACGCTCTGGCGACGGCCGGAGCAGCCGAGCGCGAGGGCGTGGTGCACCGGCTCGATGTTGGGACGACGGGGGCGATGGTTGTAGCCAAGAGCGCGGCGGGGTACACCTCGCTCAAGCGGCAGTTCAAGGAACGGACGGTGGACAAGCAGTACCACGCGGTCGTGCATGGGCTTCTTGATCCGCTGGTGGGGACGATCGATGCCCCTATCGACCGACATCCATCCAAGGATTACAAGTGGGCCGTCGTTGCTGGTGGCCGGGAGAGCGTGACCCATTACGAAACGCTGGAAGCGTGGCCTCGGGCGTCGCTTGTCGAGGTGCATCTCGAAACAGGGCGTACGCATCAGATTCGGGTCCACATGGCAGCGATGCGACATCCGTGCGTCGGGGACGTGACCTACGGCGCGGATCCGACAGTGGCGAAAGAATTGGGGCTCACGAGACAGTGGTTACACGCGAGACGATTGGGATTTGAGCATCCGCATACGGGGGAGTTCGTGTCGTTCGAAAGCCCGTACCCGAAAGATCTTGAGCAAGCCTTGGAGCGGCTGCAGGTCGGCTTGTCGGGCTGAGCGGCTAGCCGGTTCGGGCATAGAGTTGGACGATGTCCCGCTGCCGATATGAGTCACCGTTCACGGTGACCGGTGGGGGATCGGAATGACATCGGACGAATTCGTCCATCTTCACGTACATACCGAGTACTCGATGCTCGACGGTGCTGCTCGACTCGACGATCTGATGATGGAGGCCAGTCGTCTTGGTATGTCGGCCATCGCAATGACCGACCACGGAAACCTTTTCGGCGCGTACGACTTTTATACGAAGGCCCGGGGCGCCGGACTCAAGCCAATCATCGGCCTCGAGGGCTATTACGCGCCCCAGGGTCGAACCGAACGCAAACCGTTTGATTTCGGCGGAGGGTTCGATGAGGGAACGCCGGAGGACCCAGGCGCCGGCCGAGGCAAACACAGTTACACCCACATGACGGTGTGGGCGGAATCCACCCTGGGCATGCACAACCTCTTCCGCTTGTCGTCTCTGGCCAGCCTCGAAGGGCAGTACCACAAGCCGCGCTTCGACCGAGAGTTGCTCGATCGGTTCGGTGCCGGGTTAATCGGTACGACCGGGTGCCCCAGCGGGGAGGTCAATCGCTGGCTGCAGGCGGGTCAGTACGAGAAGGCGCGTGCTGCCGCGGCCGATTTTCGCGACATTCTCGGCCCGGAAAATTACTTCTGCGAGGTCATGGACCACGGGCTGGCGATCGAGCGGAGGTTTCGAGAAGACCTCATCCGCATCGCACGGGACTTGAAGTTGCCGTTGGTGGCCACCAATGATCTGCATTACGTGCACGAGTCGGATGCGGACACCCACGAGGTGTTGTTGTGCGTCGGAACGCGGACAACGATGGACGACCCCAAGCGGTTTCGATTTGACGCCCGGGACTTCTACCTGAAGTCTGCTGCCGAGATGCGTTCGGTGTGGTCCGAACTCCCCGAAGCATGCGACAACACATTGCTCATTGCGGAGCGGTGCGAGGTTTCCTTCGACGAGGGAGCCAACCTGATGCCGCAATTTCCCGTGCCCGACGGGTACACAGAAGAGACGTGGTTGCGTGCCGAGGTAGAGCGTGGTCTGGAGGCTCGCTACCAGGGCTCGATTCCCGACGACGTTCGCCAGCAGTCCGAGTATGAACTCGGCGTCGTCTCTCAAATGGGATTCCCCGGCTACTTCCTGGTGGTTGCTGATCTCGTGCGCTACGGCTCCTTTCCGATATATCCCGGCCCGATATACCCCGGCCCGATACACCCCGGCCCGATATACCCCAACCTGATATATCCCAGCCTGATATATCCCGGCCCAATATACTTCGGCCCAAATAATC
>CALKMY010000214.1 GCA_938091275.1 Candidatus Nanopelagicales bacterium
AGCGTGCCGACATGTCCGATGCCCCGTCGACGCTGCCCCTTCGCGCGTGGGTCGATGCATGGGACGACGCCAACCACACCTTCTACACACACCATGCGCCCGAGCAGCATTTCCGCACATCCATCGACGCCGGTACGGCGATCGCCCGCCAAATCGCCGCGCTTCTTGCACCGGCACCTGAGCACCCGCGCCCAGCCACCGACAGTTCGCTGCCTCGATGCATTGTCGACATCGGCAGTGGCTCAGGAGCCCTTCTCACCCAACTCGCGGCACTCGTCGACGACGAGGTCACCCTCATCGGGGTGGATATGCGGCCACGACCCGATGACCTGCCCGCCACCATCCAGTGGCGCCAGGTGCGCGTGACCCACGACGTCGAGGACATCACCGGACGGGACGGGCGCATCACAGGCCTGGTGATTGCGCACGAGTTTCTCGATGACGTGGCGTGCCCGGTGATCGAACTCGATGATGACCGCCGACCACGCATCGTTCAGGTCGAGGCCGCCACCGGAGCCGAGGCGCTGGGTCCAGACCTCGCAGACCCCGCCGCCGAAGCTCTCCTGGGTGGGATATCGCCGGGCGAGGCACGTGCATGGCTGGATCGCTGGTGGCCGGCAACGAAGCCGCTGGCACGTCGTGAGGTCGGCCTCCCACGTGATCTCCTGTGGCGCCGCCTTACCCGGATACTCGCCAGCGGCCACGCAATCGCCATCGACTACGCCCATCGACTCGATGATCGGCGCTCGGGATTGTGGGACGGTGGAACGGTCAAGGGCTTCGTCGATGGAGCCCCCTGTCGCCCGCGACCCGATGGCTCGGTCAACATCACGTCCCATGTGGCTCTCGATTCCTGTGCTTCCCCGCACGCCACGGTTCGCTCTCAATTCGATGTGCTGAGTACCTCTGCGGCGGGGTCACGTTCGCTGGCGTCGTGGCCTCCCGATCTCGGATCGTTCGATTGGTTGATCGAGCCGTGCACGCCCACAAACGCCACCCCGGCACTGAGTGAAACGATGGTCGGGTGACGGACAGCGATTCACTTCACGTCACGGCCGCCATCGGAATGGCCCGCTATCTCGGCTCGCCCGACGAGGATCGGATAGCTCTGGACCTCGGTGACTATCACCCGGGGAACCACGGCGGCCTGGAAATCGATCTCGACATCGACGCATCGGGGATGATCACCGGGGCCGAGGTGCGGCCAGGACTCATGCATCGCAGCGCGGAAAAGCTCTTCGAAGCGCGCGATTTCCGACAGATCATGATGTTGGCGAACCGACACGATTGGTTGTCCGGTGTGTCCTCAGAGCTCGGCGTGGCACTCGCCGTCGAGAAGGCCACCGGGATTGCTCCGCCGGCAAGGGCCACGTGGTCGCGCATGCTGCTCGCCGAGGCAGGTCGTATCGGCGCGAGTGCCCTGCTCCTCGGCGCCCATGGAGCGCCGGGTGCTTTGGCCCTTCGTGAGGCGTGGGTCGATTGGCAAGAACGAGCAACCGGCGGACGCGTTCATCCCATGATCAACCGGATCGGAGGGCTCGAACACGCGCTCCCCGAGTCCTCGCTTATTCAGATCATTGAGCTCGTTTCGCTTGCCCAGCAACACGCCACCTCGTGGAGGGAATACATCGACGAGTGCACGGACTTGCACGGATTGGCAAGACTCGACCACCAAACCGCGCGAACGTTCGCGTGCTCCGGCGCTGTCGGTCAGGCAAGCGGAGTGGATTGGGACATCCGACGAGACGACCCGTACCTCGCCTACAACGAGATCGATGTCGACTGGAGCACGCCTGTTCTCACGCACGGGGACGCTCACGCGCGCTACCAATCCCTCGTTGAATCCGTTCGTCTTAGCGCCACGGTCATCGGTGACTGCGTAACGAGGCTTCGCGACCTTGCCGATGATCCGTTCTCCGTGTCACTGCCCAAGACTTTGCGCAGCCCCGAGAGTGTCGTGCACGTGTGGACCCAGAATCCTTTGGGAATCGCCGGCTGGCTTCTGGTCAGCGATGGAGATGTCTATCCGGTTCGCTTGAAGGCGCGCACCCCCAGCTTCGCCCACCTGCAGGCCATGCAGTTCGCATTCGAGGGAGTGCCGGTTGCGTCGCTCTCCGCAGCGGTCGCCTCGTTCTTCTTCGTCACCGGTGACGCGGACCGATGAGACCTATCCGTCTTGGTGTTCGCGGATGTATGTAGCGAAGCGAGCGCGCAGTAGGGCCTCGGTATCGGGGTCGAGATCACCGGACCCGAACATCTCTCGCACGGCCCGCACGGTCTCGATGAACGTGCCGCCGATGGCTCCGAGATCTCCCTGCTCTCCTTCGATCGCGACCATTCCCGGCATGTGCCCGAAAAGGTCCGTGAAGAAGCCGATATCCATCCGATGCTCGGCGACGCTGAACGCCTGATGGCGAAGCTCATCGAACGGCAGATCTTCTAGAGGCACGTCGGAGGTCTCGCTCATAGGGAGGACTGTAGGTCACTCATCGTCGTTGTCGGCACCCGACGGGAGCAGGCAGGATCTCTCGAGTCGCAACGATGCGGCGCTAGCGACGCCGGAACCACTGGCGGCCAGAACGGAAGCCCAGAAAGCTTGCGATGCCGCCGGTGTCGCGAGACCACCGGCCACCGTCGCAATGGCGATCCCGGAGTAGACGCCGGCGACAGCAGCACACACGCGGCACGCCGCCATAGTCATCGCTGCTACCCGGGCCGCCACCAGTCCAGGAAGAGGATCGATCCCCGGGCGGGTCGTGGGGTCAATTCGCGCTTCCAACCGCGGACGAAGCACGGCCCCCCAGATAACGAAGGCGATGGCCAACAGCCATAGCGCAGAGCCGGCGAGGACAGGAACCGCGAGAGCGCGGCCGGTCAACCCTTCGACAACGACGACAAGGGACCACCCTCCGACCGCTCCGCAGATGGTCACCGCCAGAAGCAGACGCGCAGAGGTTGGCTTCATGCTGATGTCCCCGGCGCCTGCTCGCCTGCTGTCACCACGACGACCGACGAGGCCGATGGAATCCTTGAGCCGTCCTCGGCATCGTGCGGGAGGTGATCGATCAGATTCTTGATGCGACCATGGTTGGGAAGGGTTGCCTCCGGGTCAATCTCGTGCCACGGCACCAGCACGAACGCCCGTTCGTGTGCTCGCGGATGCGGAAGAGTGAGATCAGGATCGACCGAGATCATGTCGTCGACGGCGATGATGTCGAGGTCAATGGTTCGCGGGCCCCACCGAATGTCCCGGACCCGTCCGAACTTGTGCTCGATTTCCTGCAAGCCCGCCAGCACGCGGTCCGGATCGCGGTCACAGTGCATGACAACGACGGCGTTGATGTAGTCGTCTTGCTCCGGCCCTCCCACCGGTCGTGTTCGATACAGCGACGAGCGCTCGTCGACAACGACGTCGAAGGTCGCCTCGATCTCGTCGATGGCGCGCCGAACGATGGAGACGGAGTCCCCCATGTTCGAGCCGATCCCGATGATGTAGCGCATCGACGTCAACGAAACTCTCGGCGAATCCGAACGACGACGTCACGAAACGGGACGGCTATCGGGGCTTCCGGCTTGTGCACCGCCACCTCCATGAAGGAAATGCCGGGAAGATCTCGGCACGCATCGATAATCCGCTCGGCCACCGTTTCGATGAGATCGACGGGCTCTCCGGTGAGGACGGCATGGGCTCGCTCAGCAACCACCGAGTAATCGACCGTGTCCGCGAGGCTGTCCCTACTACCCGCCCGATCGACACCCAGAATCAGGTCGACGCTGAAATCCTGACCCGCGACGCGCTCGGACTCGAGTACTCCGTGATTCCCACGACCGCTAATGCCGAAGATCTCGATGCGATCGACACCCGTCACCGTTTCACCTACCGATTCCTAATCCTCGAACCTCAGTGCCCGAGCTACCAAGACAGCATCCACGGTGGCACGGACATCATGAACACGCAGCCCCCATATTCCCCCGAAAGCCAACAGCGCACTTAAGGCCGCCGAAGCGGTATCCCGTTCATCCACCTCTCGCGGGGCACCGTCCTTACCCGCCAACAGTGATCCAAGGAACCTCTTGCGAGAAGCTCCCACCAAGATCGGTGCCCCCGCACCGGCAAGGGCATCCACCGACCGGAGTAACTCCCAGTTGTGCTCTGCTTCTTTCGCGAAACCGATTCCCGGGTCGACGATGATCAACGTCGGATCCACCCCTTGGGCGGTCGCGATAACGATCTGCTCCTCGATCTCGCGACGCACCTCGCGCACGGTGTCGCGATACACGGCCTTGTCGTTCATGTCGACCGAGTGACCACGCCAATGCATGAGCACATAGGGAACGGCAAGGTCCGCGACAACGGCGTGCATCTTCGGATCCGACCTACCGCCACTGACATCGTTGACAATGCTGGCTCCACAATTGACCGCTTCGCGCGCCACGTCGGCACGCATCGTGTCGACACTGACGGTGACGCCGGCTTCGACAAGCCCGGCCACGACCGGCAGGACGCGGTTCATCTCGGTGTCGATCGCCACACGAGTGGCTCCCGGGCGCGTGGATTCCCCTCCTACATCCACAACATCGGCGCCCTCATCGACGAGGGACAGTCCGTGCCGGATCGCCAGGTCGGTCGTCGAGTAGCGGCCTCCGTCGGAGAAGGAATCAGGCGTGACATTGACAACGCCCCACACCACCGGCATTCGAGGGTCCAGCCTGGATACCGGCAACGCCGACACAACTACCGTGCCCTGATCAGCGCCATCGCCTCGGCGCGCGTCGCCGCGTTCAACAGAGTGCCTCGCATGGCACTCGTGACCGTCATCGATCCAGCTTTGCGTACTCCGCGAACGGACATGCACGTGTGCTCGGCTTCGACAACGACGATCGCTCCCCGCGGCTGAAGGATCCGTACGATCGCATCAGCGATCTGGGTGGTGAGACGCTCTTGCACCTGAGGGCGGCGTGCGAAAACATCGACAAGGCGCGCCAGTTTCGACAGGCCGGTGATCTGACCGGACGCGTTGGGGATGTAGCCGACGTGGGCGACTCCGTAAAACGGCAGCAAATGGTGTTCGCAGGTGCTGTAGAGCTGGATGTCTTTGACGATCACGAGTTCCTCGTGCCCCACATCGAAGACCGTCGTCAAGACGTCTTCGGGATCTTGTCGCAACCCACCGAACATCTCTGCGTAACTTCGAGCCACACGCTCCGGGGTTTCGCGCAGTCCATCGCGGTCAGGGTCTTCTCCTATGGCGATCAGCAGTTGACGGATCGCGGCGGCGACAGCGTCAGCGTCGTACTCCCCTGCCGCGGCACCAGAGTCGGTGCCCACTGGATCGATGGCCATGCGTCAATCTACTGAGCGTCGGGGTCTCGGGACTCGTTCAAGGCCGGCTCGATAGCCGGAGACGAACTGTGCCCGTTCGATGATCCTGGTGGAAAAGGAATGGGACCCCGCGTGTCCGGTGCCCGGCGAGCCGAGCCGGTCCAGGCCGGACGCGGCGACTGGAGTTTCAGTTCGGCAAAGATCTCTTCGATTGCGGCCTTATCCAAGGTCTCGCGCTCGAGGAGCGCGAGGACCATGGCGTCGAGGATCTCTCGATTGTTGACAAGGACGTCGTAGGCCTCCTGGTGAGCGGCTTCGATGAAACCGCGGACTTCTTCGTCGATGGCGGCGGCGACTTCTTCCGAGTAATCCCGCATGTGGCCCATATCTCGACCGAGGAAGACCTCGCTTTGCTCCTGGCCATACTTGATGGCACCCAGGCGCTCCGTCATACCGAATTGCGTCACCATGGATCGAGCGACGGACGTCGCCTTCTCGATGTCGTTGGCCGCACCCGTCGTCGGATCGTGAAAGATCAACTCCTCGGCAGCACGACCCCCGAGCATGTATGCGAGTTGATTAAGCATCTCGCTTCGCGTGGTGGAGTACTTGTCTTGATCCGGCAGAACCATCGTGTAACCGAGCGCTCTCCCTCTCGGCATGATCGTGATCTTGTGCACGGGATCGTTGCCCGGCAGGGCAGCCGCGACAAGCGCATGCCCTGCCTCGTGATATGCCGTGATGGTCTTCTCATGTTCGTCCATCACTCGCGTGCGCTTCTGCGGTCCAGCGATCACCCGATCGATCGCCTCGTCGAGGCCTTCATCATCGATGAATGTCTTATCCAATCGCGCGGTGAGGAGCGCTGCTTCGTTTAAGACGTTGGCGAGATCCGCGCCCGTGAAACCAGGGGTGCGGCGTGCTACCGCCATCAGATCGATGTCGTCGCTGATCGGCTTGCCTTTGGCGTGCACTTGCAGGATCTCGTATCGACCGTTGAGGTCGGGTCGCTCCAC
>CALKMY010000215.1 GCA_938091275.1 Candidatus Nanopelagicales bacterium
GCGATCGAGGTCATCTCGCAGGAGTTTGCCCGTCGCAAGAGGCGGGCCACCTCGGACGCGATCAACGTGCTGTATGAATCCGTCGGTCACGACCTGCCGATGCTGTTCGCTGCGGTCGGTCAACTGGTAGCCGACATCGACGATGACCCGATAACCGATGTTCACGTGCACGCGTACTTTGCCGGGGTGGCTGACGTGGCTGGATGGCAGATCGCCGACCACGTGTGGAACCGACGACCGGCCCAGGCTCTCGAATCGGTGCGTCATGCTGCCGCAACAGGAAACGCGTCCGGTGTCGGGGTAATGAGCGTGTTGGCGATGATGTCGGCGGTGCGCAACATCATTCGGGTGGGCGGTCTCGGTCCGGGAGCGAGCGACGCCGACGTGGCCCGCGAGTTGGGTATCCCGCCGTGGAAGGTGTCATCGCTGCGACAGCAGTGGTCGCGATGGAGCGGTGATCAACGTCGCCTGGCGGCGTCGCTTGTCGAATTAGCCGACGCCGAAGCGTTGATGAAGGGCGGGCTTGAGCCTGGTCAGGCTCTGGATGTGGAGCAGAAGTTGTTTGAGCTGGAAAAGCTCGTCGTGTCGACCGGCGGTCGGTAGCTCAGAGAGCAGCGACGCGCTTGCTGATGGCCGACTTGCGGTTGGCCGCCTGGTTCTGGTGAATGACGCCCTTGCTCGCCGCCTTGTCCAGTGCCCGATTGGCTTCGCGAGCGAGAGCGGCGGCAGCCGTAGCGTCACCGGCGTCGGCCGCCTCACGGAACTTGCGAACGGCTGTCTTGAGGGAGGACTTGACGTCCTTGTTACGCAGACGCGACTTCTCGTTGGTGCGGATGCGCTTCTTTTGCGACTGAATGTTCGCCACGGACGTTCCTTCGACTCTCGGTGTGCTGGATCTACGGGTAGGTAGTGGACTTTCGGGTGGTGCGCCACAGGGATCTGCAGCCGCATAAGAGTACCCGTACCCTGGGGACACCCCCCGAGTGGCCCCGACGGTCCCACTCGGCCCCGTGGCCCCGACCGTCCCTGTGAGAGGTTGTCCGTGACCCACCCATCCACCGCTGGCGCGCCCGCGAGCGGTCGATCGGCACCGGGGGACACCGATCCGGGAGCCATCCGAAACTTCTGCATCATCGCCCACATCGACCACGGCAAGTCGACCCTGGCCGACCGGATGCTGCAGTTCACCGGCGTTGTCGACGACCGCTCGATGCGCGCGCAGTACCTCGACCGGATGGACATCGAGCGGGAACGCGGCATCACAATCAAATCGCAGGCCGTCCGATTGCCCTTCGCGGCCGCCGATGGCCGTGAGCACGTGTTGAATCTGATCGATACGCCCGGGCACGTGGACTTCACCTACGAGGTGTCGCGCTCACTCGCGGCTTGCGAGGGTGCTGTCCTGCTCGTTGACGCGGCTCAGGGAATCGAAGCCCAGACGCTCGCGAACCTCTACCTAGCGCTGGAGAACGACCTGCAGATCATTCCCGTGCTGAACAAGATCGACCTGCCGGCCGCGCAGCCAGAAAAGTACGCGGCGGAACTCGCGCACATCATCGGCTGCCATCCGGACGATGTGCACAAGGTCTCCGCGAAGACGGGCGAGGGCGTCGAGGATCTCCTGCAGACCATCGTGGACGTCATCCCGGCGCCGATGGGGGAGGCCGATGCTCCGGCGCGAGCGATGATCTTCGACTCGGTGTATGACACTTACCGCGGAGTCGTCACCTACGTCCGGGTCGTCGACGGGCGCATCGGGACGCGAGATCGGATCTCGATGATGTCCACCGGTGCCGTCCACGAGCTACTCGAAGTCGGAGTGATCTCCCCGGAGCCGACTCCGGCGAGTGGCCTAGGCGTCGGCGAGGTCGGTTACCTCATCACCGGAGTGAAAGATGTTCGTCAGTCCCGCGTCGGCGACACGATCACCACGGTGACCAAGGGGGCGACGGAGCCTTTGGGTGGCTACCGCGACCCCAAGCCGATGGTCTTCTCCGGTTTGTATCCGATCGACGGGTCGGATTACCCGATTTTGCGCGACGCCCTCGACCGTTTGAAGCTGAACGATGCAGCGTTGCAGTACGAGCCGGAAACATCCGTGGCCCTGGGATTTGGGTTCCGCTGCGGGTTCTTGGGATTGCTGCATTTGGAGATCGTTCGCGAGCGCCTGGAGCGCGAGTTCGATCTCGACCTCATCTCCACAGCACCGAACGTCATTTACACGGTCCAGATGGAAGACGGCAAGGAAATCGTGGTCACGAATCCGAGCGAGTTTCCCGAAGGCAAAGTCGCGTCGGTAACCGAACCGGTCGTTAAGGCGACGGTTATCTTGCCGAGCGAATTCGTCGGCACCGTGATGGAACTGTGCCAAAACAGGCGAGGGTCTCTGCTGGGGATGGACTATCTATCCGAGGATCGCGTCGAAATGCGCTACACCCTGCCGCTGGCGGAGATCGTCTTCGACTTCTTCGATCAACTCAAGTCGCGAACGCGGGGATACGCATCGCTGGACTACGAACCCAGTGGCGAGCAGACCGCAGACCTCGTCAAAGTGGACATCCTGCTGCACGGAGATCCCGTCGACGCCTTCTCCGCCATCGTGCACAAGGACAAGGCCTACAGCTACGGCGTGGCGATGGCGCAGAAACTGCGGGAACTCATTCCCCGTCAGCAGTTCGAGGTGCCCATCCAGGCAGCTATCGGGTCGCGAATCATCGCGCGCGAAACCATTCGAGCGATCCGCAAAGACGTGCTCGCGAAGTGTTACGGAGGCGATGTCTCGCGTAAGCGCAAACTGCTGGAAAAGCAGAAGGAAGGTAAGAAGCGCATGAAGATGGTCGGCCGCGTCGAGGTGCCGCAGGAAGCCTTCATCGCTGCGCTATCGACATCCGAGGCACCCGCCAAGAAATGAGCGAGCCGCTTTCGCTCTACGTTCACGTTCCCTTCTGCTCGAGCAGATGCGGCTACTGCGACTTCAACACCTACACCGCGTCCGAGTT
>CALKMY010000216.1 GCA_938091275.1 Candidatus Nanopelagicales bacterium
CGACGATGAGGGCGTGGACATCAGCGTCCAACCCGCGCGCGGCTGATACCACCTGCAATGCGAGCGGATCGAGTTCTCCGCGATCGTGATCGGCGTAGATGAGGATCATGACAAAACTCCGATCTGCTTCATCACGTCGACGAGAGCGTCGGCGGCTTCATCCCCCGCACCGAGAGCTTGGGCGCCTTTCGACTCCCGAATCGGTGCGGGGAGTCCCTTCAGCTGGATGCGGGCGCCGTCGAGGTCGGCGGCGACTTCGTCGATCGGCTTCTTGCGCGCCTTGATGCGTCCCGGGACCGACGGATAGCGAGGAATATTCAATCCATCCTTGACGGTGACGACCGCCGGGAGCCGAACGCGGTAGACCTCGCGCATCGTTCCCACCGCCCGCTCGCACGTCGCGACGCCGTCGGCGATGGTCATCCCCTTGATAGCTGTCGCCACCGGGCGCCCGAGCCGGTGCGCCAGGCGGACACCCGTTTGCGCGTTCGCGTTGTCGGCGCTTTCCGATCCCAGAAGGATCAGGTCGAACGCTGTCTCGTCGGCCTCGATGGCGTCACCGATCGCCTTTGCCGCAGCTTGCGGATCGATATCCGTGGAGTCGGAGCGGATCCAGATTGCTCGATCGGCGCCGATGGCGAATTGCTCACGAATCTGTTCCTCGACCCCCTCGGGCCCCATCGAGATCAACGTCACCGTCCCACCGTGCTCTTCCTTCAGTTGCACGGCTGCTTCCACCGCGCACTCTTCGTGCGGGCTCAAGGTGAATCCGAGCTTGTCGGTGTCGATCGCCATGCCATCGTCGGTCAGCATGATGGCGCTACCGAGGGACGGGTATCGCTTAATGCATACGCAAATGTCCATCAGCTCAGAATCCGTTCGTTGGTGGGATCAAACAACGGGGTGGCACCGACTCGGTCGACCACCACCGGATAACGCTCCCCGAGGTACTCAACGAGGAGCTCAATTCCCTCCACCGCGTGCTCGGGAGGGAGATAAGCCATCAACAGGTGCTTGCCAAGCGACGGCGCCGAACCGGCGCTCGTCACAAAGGAGCGTCGTCCATGCTTGTCGGCGATGGGTGCGCCGTCGGTGGTCAAGATCGGCTCCATGCCGAGCATGTAGCGCTTCTCGCCGCTGGCACTGTGGTGATCTGTCACCGACAGGGTGCACATCAACGCCATCGGTTCCTCCTCACGCTGCTGCAAGAACGCTTCCTTGCCAACGAAATCAGCGTCCTTGACCTTCTTCAGCGCCATGCCCGCTTCGACGATGTTGTACTCGGCGTCCAATTCGGCGCCGTAGGCGCGGTAACCCTTCTCAAGTCGGCCACCCGTGCCGTACACACCGACACCGACGGGAATCAATCCGTGCGATTGACCCGCCTCGTAGACCATGTTCCACAACTTCGCTCCCTGCTCCATGGGCAGGTACAACTCCCAGCCGAGTTCTCCGACGTAGGAGATGCGCGACGCGAGAACGCGAAGCGATCCCATCTCGATCACGCGGCAGCTGCCGAACGGGAAGCCCTCGTGCGACATGTCTGCAGTGGTGAGCGACTGCACGATCGCTCGGGCGTTCGGACCCCACACTCCCAGCGTCGTCATCGAGGAGGTCAGATCCTGCAACTGCGCCGTCCCGTCGGCCGGCAGGTGATCGGCGAACCACTTTCGATCCGACATCCCGTGCGCACCACCGGTGACGACGCGGAAATGGTTCGCTCCCAGTCGCATGATCGTCAGGTCGGAGCGGAACCCGCCTCGCGGGGTGAGCACCGGGGTGTAGATCACCTTGCCGATGGCAACGTCCATCTGACGCACAGCGCAGGTCTGCACCACGTTCAAGGCGCCCGGCCCGACGATGTCGAAGATCGCGAACGGTGTCAGATCGATCATTCCCGCGGTCTCGCGCATTTGCAGATGCTCTGCGTTGATGATGGGTGACCACCAGCGTGCATCCCACTCTGCCGTTCGCGGCATGACGGCGTCACCGAACTTCTCCACCAGGGGTGCATTCGACTCGTACCAGAAGGGGCGCTCCCAGCCGACGGCCTCGTAGAACACGCCACCGAGAGCCTTCTCCTGCTCGTAGTACGGAGACAGGCGAACATCACGATTACTCGTCCACTGCTCACCCGGGTGGATGATCCCGTAGGTCTTGATGAATCCCTCACCGGTACGGGCGGTGATGTGCTGCCGCGTCTTGTGGTGCTCGTAGAACCGGGAGATGTCGGCACCGTGCAGGTCGATCTCCGACTCTCCGAGCACCATCCACTCCGCAATCGATTTGCCTACGCCGGGACCTTCTTTGATCCACACGGCGGCGGCAGACCACAGTCCCTTCACCTCCGGGGTTTCACCGAGAATCGGCGCACCATCCGGTGTCAAAGACAGCAGACCGTTGCAGGCGTACTTCTCTCCGATTGTTTCGTCACCGACGATGTCCGGCATGAGTTCCATCGCGTGCTCGTCTTGCAGATCGAAGTCTTCTTGCGTGAACGGCATCTCCGTCGGCGACAAGGCGGCCTGCTCGTTGGAAGGAATCTCACCGGCCTCGTACAAGATCGCGCGGTGCGCGTACGAGCCGATCTCCAAACCGGTTCCGTGCTGCCGCTCATACATGAAGGTGTCCATGTCGCGGATGATTGGCCACTCGATATCGCCCTTGGCGTCCGCGAAGAACGGGACCGGGCCGATGTCCTTCATCTGGTGAACCGCCGGTGTCAAAGGAATCGCCGCGCCTGCCATCTCCGCGATTCGTGGGCTCCAGCAACCACAGGCGATCACGACGTACTCGGTGTTGATGGTTCCACGGTCGGTCACGACCGCGGACACATGACCGTCGGTCACTTCGATGTCCATGACCTCGGTGTTGGGCAAACTCGTCAGGGCGTTCATCTCCTGCGCCTTCTCGCGCATGATCGTTCCCGCCCGCAGTGAGTCGACGACCCCGACCGATGGTGTCCAGAAGCCTCCGAGAATCACCTCGTCATCGAGGTAGGGAACCTTCTCTTTGCACTCGGCGGGAGAGAGCATTGCGGTTCCGTCGATGTCGAACGAGGTCGCCGACTGCATTCGACGGTGCAACTCCTGCATGCGCTCTTCGGTGCGCGCAACTTCGATGCCGCCGCACTCGGTGAACACACCCATCTCCTTGTACTGACGCATACTCTCCAGCGTCAACTGAGTGATTTCCTTGCTGTGGTCTGTCGGGAAGATGAAGTTCGAGGCGTGGCCGGTCGAACCTCCCGGGTTGGGTAGCGGGCCCTTGTCGACTTGAACGATGTCCGTCCAACCCAGTCGTGCCAGGTGCCACACGATGGAGTTCCCAACGATGCCGGCTCCGATCACGACGCACTTCGCCTCGCTCGGTGCCTGCAGTTCCTCAGCCATCTTCTTTCCCTTTCCCTTTTTCGTGTCGACTGCGCTCCGCCGCTACAGGGCGAGGCGCATCTCCGCTTCGAATCCCTCGATGTGCTTACTCATCACCGTCGCCGCGCGCTCGGCATCGCCGTCTCTGATCGCCTGGAGGATCTCGCGATGCTCGAGTACGGCTTGGTGCAGATGGGTGACCTTCGTGAGCCCGAGAAACCAAATGCGCAGCGCGTGCGTGTAGTAACTGTCGAGATCGTGCGCCAGATACGAGTTGTGGCTGGCGCGGTAGACAACGTGGTGGATGCGCTCGTCGAGTTCCATCAACGCCGCACGATGCTCTTCGAGGCCACCTGATTCGAATGCCGCCAGATTCCCCAGGAGGTCGTCGATTTCGGCGAGGTCATCCTCGTCGCGGCGAGTCGCCGCCAACCTCGCCGCGAACGGCTCGAGCTGTTCTCGCACCTCACTGATCGACCGCAGATCTCGAGGATCCACCCCCGCGACGAACATGCCGCGCCGCGGGTAGACGTCGATGAGGTGCTCGGCCGCCAACGCCCGCACCGCCTCGCGAACCGGCGTTCGCCCCACACCCAGGTGCTCGCACAATTCGGACTCGCTGATGACCGCCCCGGGCTCCAGCTCGGCGGTGCAGATCATGCGTCGGACTCGCCGATACGCCTGGTCGGCGAGGGACTCCGTGGCCGTGGTCACGGGATAGATATATCAGTTATTGCAATTCTTGTACACCAGTTTGGAAGAACTCGTTCTGGCCGGCGGACTCCAGCATCTGCTCGACAGCGGCCGCCAGTCGCTCCCGGCCGACCGGACGGATTTCCAGCGGCAAGCCCAACGCCTGCGCGGCCTCGTGCGCGAGCGCCGTGAGCTCGGCATCGTCCATCCGGGTGGCTAACCAGACGACCCGGCGATAGTTCCCGAAGTAGTCGTCCCGGAGATCCGGGTGTCGGTCCAGGCCGAGTTCGACCATCACCGTCCGGTGGAAACCCCGCACGAGGAAGTCGGTCACTAGGTAGGTCCCGGGTTCGGCCTGCATGATCTGCTCGATGCCGTCCGAACCCGCATACACGTCGTAGCAATGGGCGCCCGGCAGTCGCTGGACTCCCCGGCGCTCGCACACGTCGTCCAGCGCGCCGTACGTTCCACAATCGGAGTAGGCGATCAGCGTCGGCGGCTCGATTCGATCGAGCAACTCTTCGACCTGCCCGGCGATGCGCTCGGGGTGATTGTGCAGAAGCGGGGGGAGCGGATGGATGGACAAGCCCCATCCACGCTCACGATCGAGTTCGATGAGGTCGCTGGCCAACGCGCCACACGCGATGACGTTGACCACGATGCCTGTGCCCGTCAGGCACCGAACGCGAGTTCTTCAACGAACCGGTCGTTGAAGTCTTCGCGATCGGACAATTCCACGTAGCTAATGGCGTTGACCAGTGTGTGCGCACCGTTTCGCTCTGAGCCGGACAACACCACCATCTTGGCGCCCTCGCCGGCGACGTTGCCGGCGCTCACCACTCGAGGCGGCGAAATGTCCGGCACGAGCCCGATCCGGATGGCATTTCGTGGAGACAGGTAACTACCGAAGGAGCCGGCGAGCAGCACCTGCTGAACATCCTTCTCTTCGATACCGAACTCCTCCAACAAGATGGCCCATCCGGTCGAAATGGCGGCCTTGGCGAACTGCAACTCCCGTACATCACGCTGGGACAGATAGACACCCGTGCTCGCGATCGGATCTCCACTCAGAACGAAGACCCGCTCCTCACCGCGCATCACCAGCCGGTCGGCCACGTGCGGGGCTAACTCCACGGCGCGTTCATCCGAAACGAAACGACCCGACTGATCGATCAATCCCACGCGCACGAGTTCGGCGATGGCATCCACGAGCCCGGATCCGCAGATACCCGTGGCCTCGACGTCATCGATCACTTCCACCTGGACGCCCGAGTCGTCGATCCGAACGACTTCGATCGCTCCACCGGCCGCACGCATGCCGCAGGCAATGGACGCGGCTTCGAACGCCGGACCCGCCGGAGCTGCCGTCGCGAGCAAACGGTCTCCGTTGCCGAGGATCATTTCGCAGTTGGTGCCGACGTCGATGAACAATCGAACGCGCTGATCGCGATCCATGCCGCACGCCAACGCACCAGCGACGATGTCGCCACCCACGTAGGCTCCCAAGGCGGGGAACAAGCAGGCGCGCGCCCTGGCGTTGACCTTGATGCCGAGTTCGCTAGCCCTCACGTCCGGGTAATCCTC
>CALKMY010000217.1 GCA_938091275.1 Candidatus Nanopelagicales bacterium
ACACGCATGAATCCCGAGGAGTCCGAACGAGTGCACCGATGGATCGAACGCCTCGGCGAAGAGTTGAGTATCGAGGCGACGATGGACCCTGCCGACGTCGAGGCGATCTTGGATGCAGCAAAGGCCGCAGCCCACAACGTCGAGCGCCCAGCTGCGCCGGTGACCACTTACCTGATGGGGTACGCCGTTGCTCGCGGAGCCGATGCTCACCGTGTCGGTCAGATCGTGGAACGGCTGGCCCAGGAGTTCGATGACTCAGGAGTTCGATGACCGAGGTGTCCTGGTGGCAGGCGCGCGCTCTCGCGGGCGAGGCCATGGGCAGTTCCTCTGACGAGGTAGTGCCGCTTGTCGATGCTCTCGGACGGACTCTGGCCAGCGACGCGGCGGCCCTAACGGATCTGCCGGGATTCCCCACCGCGGCGATGGACGGGTGGGTGGTCTGCGGCCCGGGCCCGTGGACCATCGTCGGGACGATCGATACCGGCTCGAGCAGTGTGGTGCATCTCGATGCCGGAGAGGCGATGCGGATCGGCACCGGTGGCGCTGTTCCCGCCGGAGCGACAGCGGTCATTCCCTTCGAAGCAGCGACGGTGACGGATAGTCGAGTGAACGCCGATGTCACCGACCGGACGCACATTCGAGGGCAGGGCGAGGAGTGTGTCGTGGGTGATGTTCTCGCGCGTCGAGGGGACGTGATCAATCCAGCGTTGATGGGGTCACTGTCCGCAGCAGGAATCGACGACGTCGCCGTGGTCCGACGTCCATTGATTTCCGTACTGATCCTTGGTGATGAAGTCATCCATGCGGGAGTACCGACGACCGGTCAGGTGCGCGACGCGCTGGGCGTTCAGCTTCCCGGATGGATACACATGCTGGGTGGTGATGTGGTGTCGGTACGAACCTGCACTGATGACCCGCAGGAATTGGCCGATGCGCTTCGCTCCTCCTCCGGCGAAGCGGATATGAACGTTGTGACCGGTGGAACGGCTCGGGGTCATCGGGACTTCCTGCGCTCGGCCCTCGAGGTGCTGGGCGCCACGATGATCGTCGATGGCGTCGCCGTCCGCCCGGGGCACCCGATGATGTTGGCCACGCTGGACGGCACGCCCGTGGTTGGTCTTCCCGGCAATCCGTTGAGTGCACTCGTGGCGACGGTGACATTGATCCAACCGAGTTTCGAGGCGTGGTTCGGCAGAGCTCAACGAGACCTACCGAAGGTTGCGATGGCCGAAGGTGTCGCTCCGTCGAGCCGACCGCTGACACGCCTCATGGTCGGGCGCCGAGAACTCGGGGGCTTTCGACAGGTGGAGCGAGTGTCGTCAGCGATGCTCCGGGGCATCGCGCACGCGGATGGATGGGCGGTCGTGCCCCCACAGGGAGTTCACGCAAACGAGGCAGTGCCCTGGATACCCGTTCCCTGGATGCGACGCACCGGCGAAACGGGGGAGTGAACGCGGACTACCGGCGGGAGGTCGCCATCTGGTCGGCAGCGCGCTGAAGTTTGGACGAGTCGCTCAACTCATCCGCCATGAACTCGCGTAGCAGATCGATCGCCTTGAGGACCTTCTTGCTGTGTAGTGAGTAGTACACGCTGGGGCCATCTCTCTCGGTATCCACGATGTTGCGTTCGCGCAGAATCGCCAGATGCTGGCTCGTGTTGCTTTGGGTGAGTTCGAGCGACTCGGCGATGTCGTTGACCGTCATCGGCCCGTCACGGAGCACGTTGATGATCAAAAGGCGCTTTGGATCGGCTATCGCCTTGCAAATTCGCGCATGCAACTCATGAATTTCGCGCTCAGTGTCCCAATCCATGACCAGATTGTACGTTTACGGAGGCTCGTGCGCATAGTGCCGCGTGCGGACGGGACTAGGTCGACGTGTCCACGGATCGTTATCCGGTAGAAAACCTGTCATGGCCGAATCTGGCAGGCTTCACGCATGACCTCGAGCATGCTGTGGTCGCCGGACCAAGAGTCGGGTGCGGCCATGCGCCGGTGGTTCGAGGCATCGGGCACGTCCGACTTTTCCGCCGCTCACGCGGCCAGTCTGAACGACCTCGACGCCTTCTGGTCGTGGGCATGGGACGAGTGCGGGGTCGTCGGGGAGCGGGGGAGTCGTGCTGTTGTCGAGCCGGACGACCCTGCATCAGCAACGTTCTTTCCTGACGCCCACCTCAACATCGTCGAAACACTGCTGGCTGGTGAGCTAGCGGCCGAAGTGCTCGTCGGTATCGATGAAGCCGGATCACGCCGGTCCTGGACGCGTGGAGAACTTCGTTCGGATGTGGCGTCCGTCGCGGCGCACATGCAACGCGCCGGAGTCGAACCGGGCGATCGGGTGGCCGCGTGGGCACCCAACGTTCCCGAAGTGGTCATCTGGGCGCTGGCAGCACTGTCCGTCGGCGCTGTCGTCAGCACTGCGTCTCCGGATTTCGCACCCGCGGGGGTGATCGACCGATTCGGTCAGATCACGCCGCGCTTGCTTCTCGTCGGCTCGACCTACACCTACGGCGGTCGGCAATTCGACATGCGCGGATCTATCGATGATGTGCTCGCAGGTTTGCCGGACGTGATCGACGTTGTTGTCATCGGTGACGCCTCCGACCCACGCCATCACTCCTGGAGCTCGTGGGTGTCGGACTCACCGCCGTTGGAATGCGTGCGAGTCGGGTTCGATCATCCGGGGTTCATTCTTTTTTCCAGCGGTACCACCGGTGCACCGAAGTGCATCGTTCACAGCGCTGCGGGGGTGCTGCTCAAGGATCTCGCTGAGCAGCGCATCCATCTCGACATCACACCGGGTGATCGTGTCTGCTACTACACCACCGCCGGGTGGATGATGTGGAACTGGCTCGTCATGGCACTGGGCACGGGCGCCACCGTGGTCCTTGCCGACGGGCAACCGATGTATCCGGAGCCGGACAGGCTCCTGCGGCTCGTGGCGGACGAGACGTTGACCTTCCTCGGTGTCTCAGCCAAGTACATCGAGTCGCTGCGCCAGCACTCGGTCTCGATGGCACCACACGAACTCGCCTCGCTGCGAACCATCGCCAGCACAGGATCACCCTTGGCCCCGGAATTGTTCGACTACGTCTACGAGCACGTGTGTCCGTCCGTGCATCTCGCCTCTATTTCCGGCGGCACCGATATTTGCGGATGCTTCGTTCTGGGGGTGCCCACCGAACCGGTGCGTCGTGGGGAGATTCAGGGACCAGCCCTCGGGTTGGACGTGCGGGCGGTCGACGACGCTGGAGCCGATGTTCCTGTCGGGATCCGCGGTGAGTTGGTGTGCACGACGCCGTTCCCCTCGCGGCCGATCGGTTTTTGGGGAGACGACGACGGATCGCGTTTTCGCGCGGCATACTTCGAGCGTTTTCCCGGAGTCTGGGCGCACGGCGACTTCATTTCTCGTAGCGACGCTGGCGGCTTCGTCATCCACGGTCGCTCGGATGCGACATTGAACTCCGGTGGCGTTCGCATCGGCACAGCGGAGATCTACCGCGTGGTGGACGCTCTTGCGGATATCGAGGAGTCCATCGTGGTGGGCCAACGCGACGGGCTCGACACCCGCATCGTGTTGTTCGTTGTCCTGCGCGAAGGGGCGCACCTCGACGAAGAACTGCAACAACGGATCCGCCAGGCTTTGCGGTCGGCGGCGAGCCCTCGCCACGTGCCAGCCGAGATCGTCGCGGTGCCCAGCGTTCCGCGCACCGTTACCGGGAAGCTGGCGGAACTCGCCGTCACGGACATCGTGAATGGGGACCACGTGCGCAACACCAGTGGCCTGATCGATCCATCCGCGCTGGAGGCTTTTCGAGTCTGGGTTGGTGACGAGACGTCACCGACGGCGGGCTGAGCTGTTAGCTGTGAGCAATGAGCCCTGGCACCGGCGCTAGACCCGCGGCGGGGCTGTCGTGCCCCTGGTGAGCAGTTCGGGTTCGAGAACTATCGAGCGATCGTCGATCTGCGTGCCAGCCATACGATCGAAAAGTCGTTGGGCCGCCACCTGACCCATCAGTCCTAGCGGCTGGGCGATCGTCGTCAAGCTGAGCGTTCGCAGGGCGCCGATGGCGATGCCGTCGTAGCCGATGATCGAAATGTCTGAGGGAATATTCAGTCCGAACTCTTGGCAGGCCGCCATCACGCCGAGCGCGGAAATGTCGTTGCTGGCGAAGATGGCCGTGGGTGGCTCTCCTTCTCGAAGAAGCGTGCGCGCGGCTTCGAGACCGCCAAGGTTGGTGAGATCGCCCTCGATGACTCGGGTCATCGACTCCAGGCCGGCGGCCTGCATCTCCGATCGGTACAGCCGCTCGCGCACGACGGCGGGTTCGAGGGAGCCGCCCGAGACGTGGGCGATGTCTCGGTGGCCGAGATCGAAGAGGTGCTGCATAGCCATGCGCGTCCCCGCTTCGTCATCGGTGACGACCGAATCGATCCCGGGGCCGGTGAGATCCTTCAACGTCAGGACGACGATGGGAACCTCGTCGGCGAGTGAGCGCACTGTCTCGGCGGGCAGGCGGTGGGAAATGAGGATGAGCCCCTCGACCTGAAATTCGAGCAGTTTGGCCAGCTCCATGGTTTCGAGCTCTGGATCGCGTTCCCCGGACACGAGCATCGTGTTGTAGTTGCGGGAGCGAATCACCGTGTGAGCGCCCCCGAGCATCTCGGGAAAGATCGGGTTGTCCAACTCGGCCATGTTGACGCCGATGGTGCGGCTTCTGCTATCCGCGAGGCTGCGCGCCGTTGCGTTGGGTCGATACCCGAGCTCGGCTGCCGCCTTCTCGATCGCGGCCCTGCTCGCGTCGCTGACCTTCGGGGAACCACGCATCGCGAGAGAAACCAAAGACTTGGAAACCCCCGCCCGTGCGGCGACATCGTGAATAGTGGGGCGGCGCTCATTCACTGGTGATGGTCCGGACTTCTACTCGTTCACCGGTCAGGGCGGAACGCTCACACGCGATCGATGCCCGGAGGGCCTCGAGGGCTGCCTGCGGGGGGCACGGATTGGGGGCGCCGCCGATGAGGTCGACAAACGCGGTCGTTTCGGCGCGATAGGCCTCACGGAATCGATCGATGAATCCGGTGTAAACGTCGGTGTTGATACCGATGTCCGGACCGTCGAGTGCGAGGAGTGGTGTGCGCGGAGTGATGCCAGCACTTACCGAATCCTTGGAACCGAAAACCTCGATTCGGACATCTTGTCCGCGAGCATCATGGCGTGCTCCGGAGATCGACACCGGGATCCCAGACTCGGTTGTTGCGATGATCTTGGTGACGTCCGCATCGTCGAACTCCGCAAAATCACCTGCGCCGCGGATCGCCCGTGTGGCCTGTACGAACTCGATGGGGGAGTCCGCGATCCACGCGGCGATGTCGAGGTCGTGCACGTGGAGGTCGCGGAAGATGCCGCCGCTTCCGGGGATGAAGGTGCGGTCCGGTGGCACGTGATCACGCGACGCGAGCACCATGTCGTAGATGTCACCGAGATCGCCGCGGGCGACCATGGCGCGTGCGCGCGCCATGCCCGCGTCGAAGCGTCGCTGGAATCCGATCTGCATGGGTGCGCCCGATTTCTCTACCGCATCGCAGATTCGCTGCGTGTCGGCGATCGTCAGGGCGATGGGCTTTTCGCACAGGATCGGGCGCCCGTGTTCGAGGAGTTGGTCGAGCATGTCGCCGTGCGCGTCGGTGGCCAGCGCCATGACGTACGCGTCCGCCGGAGTCTGCGCTGCTGTCTCCCAGTCGACGGTGCGGCCGCCGATGCGACGAGCAAGATCGTCTGCCCGCGCGGGTGTTCGATTCGCGATCACAATCTCGGATACGCGCGGGTCGGACGCGAGGTCCGTGGCGCGAATGTCGCCCATGCGGCCGGCTCCGACGACGACAACGGTCCATCCTGGAGTTGTCACGTGCGCTCCTGTCTGTCACGGCCGGGGTTCTGCCGTCCTGCAGTCGTCGGTAGGTGCTCGTCTCTTGCCGGTAGAGGCCATAGTGTGACACGATCACTGCGCATTTTGGAGCGTTCCAAGGAGTCCGCATGCCCGCCCAGCCGTCCACCGACGTTCCCGAGGTCATCACCGTCGGGCGCGTGAGCGTGGACTTGTATGCCCAAGAAGTACACGCCTCCTTCACCGACCCTCAAACGTTTCGCAAGTCCATCGGTGGAAGCCCCACCAATGTGGCCGTCGCAGCGGCTCGCCACGGTCATCATTCGGCCGTCGTCACAAAGGTCGGAACGGATGCTCTCGGCGACTACGTCATCGCGTTGCTGAACGAGTGGGGGGTGGATACCCGGTACGTCGGCCGCGACGCTTCGGCTCTCACTCCCGTCGTGCTCGCCGCCCTGGCGCCACCCGAGGAGCCACAGATCATCTTCTACCGGGGTCAGGCTGCACCGGACACGACGGTGACCCAGGACGAGGTTCCCGTCGACGATGTTCGCGGGTGCCGGGTGTTGTGGATGAGTCAAGGGGCCCTCGCTCTCGGGGCAACAGCGGAGTCGTCCTTCGCGTGGCTACAGCTCCGCGGTAGATCCGACGATCGAGACACGGTTCTGGACTTGGACTACCGACCGACGATGTGGTCATCGGTACACGAGGCTCGAGCTGCAGCCCAGCGCGCGATTGCGCAGAGCAGCGTGGTGGTGGGCAATAGAACCGAATGTGAGATGGCTGTCGGTCTCGACGAGCCGGACGCGATAGTCGACGATTTGCTCGAGCGTGGCGTTCGATTGGCCATTGTGAAACTCGGTGGTGGCGGTGTACTCGTTGCCGATAGCAGTGACAGAGTGCGCATCGATCCCCTTGACATCGATGTGCTTTGTGGCCTTGGTGCCGGTGACGCTTTCGGAGGGGCGCTCGTGCATGGTCTGCTGTCGGGGTGGGACCTCGAGCGCATCGGACGCTTCGCAAATGGTGCGGGAGCGTACGTGGCTACGCAATTGACCTGCGCGGATGCGATGCCGACAACAACGATGGTGGATGAGGTCGTGGAACACGGCGGCACCCGGGGATTGCGGGAGTGAGGGCGATGGAACATCAACTCGACAGGGCGGATTACGCCGCACTCATCGAAGCACGCGTGCGCGCACCGGAGTCGCTGCAGTCGGCCCTCAAGGGTCGTATCCGTCGTGAACTGATCGGTGACGACGGCAATCTGCTGATCGTCGCGGTCGACCACACGGCTCGCGGCATGTTGGCTGCCGGGTCAGACCCGCTGGCGGTTGCCGATCGATACACCTTGCTGGACCGCGTGATGAGGGCACTTCGGGTGCCGGGCGTGGACGGTGTCATGGCCAGCGCGGACATCTTGGAGGAGCTTGCGTGGCTCGGAGCCCTCGATGGTGTTGTCGCCATCGGCACGATGAATCGCGGCGGCATCATCGGGGCTCGCTGGGAGTTGGACGACCGACTCACCGCGTACGACGCTGACCACATCGAGGAATTCGGTCTCGATGGCGGCAAAACACTGTTGCGAATCGAGGACACCGATGCGGGCGTGGCGAGAACCCTCGAAATGGTGGCGGCGCTGTCGACCGAACTCGCGGACCGCAAACTGCTGAACATGATCGAGCCTTTGCCGTATGTCATCGACGATGCTGGCCGGGCACGACTTGATTCATCGACCGAGCGGCTGATTAAGGTCGTCGCGATCGCGTCGGGCTTGGGATCATCTTCTGCCTACACCTGGCTGAAGTTGCCCGCATCCCCGGATATGGATCAAGTGGCCGGTGCCACGTCCATGCCAATCGTGATGCTCGGTGGCGACCCGGGGGCAGACGCGGCGCGCACCTTCGCCGGATGGAAGGCCGCGATGAAAGAGCCGAACGTACGAGGTCTGGTTGCCGGTCGTGCGCTCGTGTATCCGGAGGACGGCGACGTCGAAGGTGCCGTAACGATGGCGGCACGTATCGTCCACCCCAACCAAGGAGCAACAGCATGAGCAGCGATCGCACGTGGTTCATTCCCGCCGACAGTGCGCCGGACGGCCGAGCCGATTGTCGGATCACGCCGGAATCTGCCGGATGGACCTACTGCGGAATGTATGTCTTCACGCTACGAGCGGGTGACCCTGCCGAGTTCACGCTCGATGGCGAAGAGGGTGTCTTGGTGTCGTTGTCCGCGCAGAACTTCACCGTCACGGTGGACGGCACGGCCTTCGACATGCAAGGACGCGAAGGTGTCTTCGCCGCCGTGTCCGACTGGATGTACCTCCCGGTTGGCTCGCAGGTTGCCATCGCTGGCACGTCCGGCGAGGTCGCGATCGTCACGGCCCGAGCCTCGCAGGCGTTCCCGGTGCACTACGGCTCAGCCGACAGCGTTGCGGTCGAGGTCCGAGGCGCCGGCCGCGCTACGCGGCAGGTGACCAACTATGCGACCCCAGACTCTTTTGATGGGGCCCACAAAATCAATGTGTGCGAGGTGATCACGCCGGGAGGCAACTGGTCGTCATGGCCTCCTCACCGCCATGACGGCATTGGCGAGTGCGTGACAATGAACGAGGAGATCTACTACTTCCGCATCGGCCGTGAAGACGGCCCGCACGGCGATCCCACGGGTACCGGTCTGTTCCGCCTCTACACGGTGGACGGTAGCCATGACGAGACACTGAGCATCGCCGACCAGGACACGTATCTGGTGCCCGAGGGCTACCACGGGCCGACCGTTGCCAACCCCGAGTACCCGATGTATTTCCTGAATGTCTTAGCCGGTCCTGGGGAGGACCGCACGATGGCCTTCTGCGACGACCCCGACCAACACTGGATCCGGGAATCGTGGGCCGGAATGGAACAAGATCCGCGGTTGCCGATGACGTCGGCCACCGGACGAGTGAAGAAATAGGTGACCGCACCCATGAAAAAGCACGTTGGCGTCGCTGTTCTCGGTCTCGGCTGGATGGGCCAAGCGCACAGCAGATCGATGTTGCGTATTCCTTCGCTGTTTCCGGAGCGATCGGTCGACCCCCGGCTGGTTGTCTGCGCGGACACCGAGGAGTCTCGGCGTGCCCGCGCGGTCGAGGACTTCGGGTTCGAGCGGTCGGTGGAGAATTGGGAAGAGGCGGTAAGCGCGGACGACGTCGACGCCGTGTGGGTGACCGCTCCCAACATGCTGCACATTCCGATGATCGAAGCAGCAACCGCGGCCGGTAAGGCTGTCTTCAGCGAGAAACCGATCGGTGGCAAGCCTGAGCAGGCAGTACGGGC
>CALKMY010000218.1 GCA_938091275.1 Candidatus Nanopelagicales bacterium
CGATTCCGTATTGGGGCTCGGAGTACGGGCCGATCTCAGCAGTGGGTTCGGATCGTGCAGGGCGGGGTAGCTCAGCCTGGCAGAGCAAGCGGCTCATAATCGCTGTGTCGCGGGTTCAAGTCCCGCCCCCGCTACCAACAGCAAGAACCGCCGTAAGCAAGACTAGGAACACGCAAGGGCGCTCGCAGCGCACGAAGAGAGGCAGATCAGATGGCCAAGGCAACGGACGTCCGTCCGAAAATCACCATGGCGTGCGAGGACTGCAAGGAGCGCAACTACATCACCAAGAAGAACCGGCGGAACGACCCCGACCGGCTCGAGGTGAAGAAGTTCTGCCCGCGGTGCAATAAGCACACACTGCACAAGGAAACCCGCTAGGGCCCAAAGGGCACCCGTGGCACTTAACCCCGACTTCGTCGGACGCTCGTACCCTCCGGGCGCTCCCTACCTCGTGGGGCGAGAGAAGGTACGGGAGTTCAGTGAGGCGCTCGGAATCACCGAGCCGGTAAGTCTCGACGTCGACGCGGCCCAAAGCCGCGGATACAGCGATGTGGTGGCTCCACCCACCTTTGCCGTTCGACTCGTGATGGCCGCCGCCGAGTCGGTCGCCCTTGATCCCGACCTCGGCCTGGACTATTCACGAGTGGTCCACGGCGATCAGAGGTTCGAATATTCGCGACCGATCGTCGCCGGTGATGAGCTCCTCAGTCACGTCACGATTGATGGAATTCGATCGGTGGCTGGCAACGACATGATCACCACTCGAACAGACATCTCGACTACCGACGGTGAGCACGTCGTGACGAGTTACACGGTGCTCGTCGCTCGGGGAACCGATAGCGAGACAGCGTGAACCGCGTCGACGTCGGGTACGAGATTCCCTCGCGCGATTTCCGTATCACTCGGGAGACGCTCGTTCGATACGCCGGCGCCTCTGGAGACTTCAACGTCATCCATTGGAATGAGCGGATCGCCCACGAGGTTGGTTTGCCCGACGTCATCGCGCATGGAATGTTGACGATGGGCATGGCGATTCAGGTCGTTACCGACTGGTGCGAAGACCCCTCGGCTCTGGTCGACTACGGCTGTCGCTTCACCAGGCCTGTGGTCGTCCCGGACGATGGAGTCGGCGCAACACTCCACGTGAGCGGAACCGTGACGGCAGTGGACGACAACATCGCAACCGTCTCGCTCAAAGCGATGTGCGCTGACGTTTCCGTTCTCGGTAAAGCCATCGCTCGCGTCCGCGTGGGGTGATCGAAGAGTGAATGCTCCCGATCACGTTCAGGCGCTCGCTGCCGCACGGGCAGATGCACGATTGGCGAAGGACTTCGCGCGGGCCGATGCGATTCGAGCCGAGATCGATGCTGCCGGCTGGACGGTCGTCGATACGGCGGGTGGCTTCGAGCTCGTCGAGAAGCCTCCGTTCGAGGTACTCCGGGATGTGCACGAGTTAGCTTGGTCAGCCCCCGTCGAGTCGCCGACGGTCGTCTGCGTGATTATCGACGGTTGGCCGGATGACACGGACGTGTGCCTAAAGGCTCTGCAGGCCCACGCACCGGCGGATGCCACAGTCTTGGTGATCGATTGCGCCAACGTCGACGACGCGGGAACGCGAGCCGAAGTGTTCGCCGACGATCAACCTGGACGATTTCGAGTCCTGCATATGGAGCCCACACTCGCATCGCTCGGCTGGTCAAGTGTCGTGTCCGCGGCTATTGATCTGTCACGGTGCGACGTGTTCGTCATCATGGATCTGTCGACGATCATCGAAGGTGATGCGTTCGCCCCCCTGCTGGAAGTCCTCGGTCGTGATGGTGTCGTGGGTACAGGATGGAAGGGCGTGAACGTCAACGTCGATGACGGATGGCGCTCCTTCGATGCGGCTGAGGTGGGAGAAGTGGACGCCATCCTGGGATACCTGATGGCCCTCCAGCGCGAGGCCATTGAACTGGTCAGACCCGACCCGAAAGCGCGCTTTTACCGCAACGCCGATATGGAATGGAGTTTGGCGCTGCGCGAGGCGGGAGGGATTCTTGCTATTCCTGCTGATTCGCTGCCAATCCGCCAGGGGCGGCACCACGGGTATCACGACTCCGACCCGGCCTTTCGGGAAAAGCAGTCGAAGAAGACGTACGACCGGCTACTTCAACGCTTCCGCGGTAAAGACCACCTGCTCGCTCCGCGGTGAGTCGGCAGCGTGATGACAGGCCGGCGATTCGATGACAGGCCGGGAACGCCTCCTAGGCTGAGTGACGTGACGTCACCTGTCGATTTGGGGCCCGGGAGTTTCGCCGAGCACACGTCCCTGCGCGTTGGTGGTGTCGTGGGAACGTGGATCGTGGCACGCACCGAGGCGGCGTGCATCGAGGCAATCGTCGAGTGCGACGACCTAGGCCGACCGGCTCTGGTTCTCGGCGGTGGCTCGAACGTCGTGTGTTCCGATGCGGCCTTTGACGGAACCGTGGTCCAGGTGGCGCCGATGGGCATCACCACCGTTGATCAGGAGGGGCTTCTACGCATCGTTTCAGCAGCCGGTGAGGAATGGGACGAACTTGTGCTGCGAAGCCTCGCCGCTGGATCCGCCGCCCTGGCGCCACTCAGCGGTATCCCGGGCCTTGTTGGAGCATCACCTATCCAGAACGTGGGGGCGTACGGGGCAGAAGTCTCCGATTATCTGGTCAGTGTCCGCGTCTGGGATCGCACCGGGAGATCCGTGCAGGAACTGTCAGCGCAGGAGTGCGGCTTCGGTTATCGCACGAGCCGATTCAAGCAAGAGCTGGACCGCTTCGTTGTGCTCGAGGTTGCCTTCGATCTGCCTGTCGATGAGTCCGTGTGCGTCTCCTACCCGCAACTCGCGAGCGCTGTGGGTGTCGACGTTGGGGCGAGCGCGGACGGAGTGCGAGTGCGTGAGGCGGTTATGGAGTTACGGCGCAGCAAGGGCATGGTGCTCGATGAGCACGATCGCGATACCTGGAGCGTTGGCTCCTTCTTCGTCAATCCGATCGTCAGCGACGCCGTGGCGCGCACCTTGCCCGACGAGTGTCCACGCTTCTCGACCCCGTCGTCCTCGGACGAGGTCAAGGTGAGCGCAGCGTGGTTAATCGCAGCGAGTGGAATCGACCCCGGCTTTCAGTTGTCCGAATCCGGTGCCCGGGTGTCGACCAAGCACACGCTGGCGATCAGTAATACCGGAAGCGCGACCTGTGAAGACGTCCTCGAACTTGCCCGATGGATGCGGTCATGCGTTGCGGACAGATTCGGTGTCGAACTCGTCGCGGAGCCGCGACTGATCGGATGCACCTTGTAGCGGGGGTATTCGGCAGAAAGATCACTCCGCGAACGCAGCAAGATTGCGAATGAGCGTTACTCGCCAAGGAGGGTCGCGATACGAGCGATCCCCTCGGTGATCTTGTCGTCGGATGTTGCATACGACAGACGCAGATACCCGGGCGTACCGAAAGCTTCACCTGGCACGACGGCGACCTCCACCTCGTCGAGGATGAGCGCCGCCAGTTCCGCAGACGACGCGGGACGATGGCCACGAATGTCCGAGCCCAGAACTCCCTTGACTGAGGGGTAGACGTAGAACGCTCCCTCGGGTGTGGGGCATTCGACACCGGGGATCTGGTTGAGCGCCTCGACGATGAGGCGGCGACGTCGATCGAAGGCGACCTTCATGTCCTCCACAGCAGCCAGGTCCCCGCTGACCGCAGCGAGCGCGGCGATTTGCGACACGTTGGCGACGTTGGACGTTGCGTGTGACTGCAAGTTGGTGGCTGCCTTTACGACATCCGTGGGTCCGATCATCCAGCCGACACGCCATCCGGTCATCGCGTAGGTCTTGGCCACTCCGTTGATGACGACGCATTGGTCAGCCAGCTGCGGAACCCCCGCGGGCATCGACGAGAATACGGCGTTCCCGTATACAAGGTGCTCGTAGATCTCATCGGTGACTACCCACAGACCGTTGTCGGCGGCCCAGGTGCCGATTGCCTCAACTTCCGCGGGGGAGTAGACGGCGCCGGTTGGATTGGAGGGAGAGACGAATACGAGCATCGTCGTTCGCGGCGTCCGAGCTGCTTCGAGTTGTTCGATGGATGCGCGGTAGCCGGTCGTTTCGTCGGTGGGGATCTCCACTGGGACACCGCCCGCAAGGGCGATCGACTCCGGATAGGTCGTCCAATAGGGCGCGGGGAGCAACACCTCATCGCCCGGATTCAGTAGGGCTGCGAAGGCGTTGTAGAGGGCCTGCTTGCCGCCGTTCGTGACAAGCACCTGATCGGCTCCGATCTCCCATCCAGAATCGCGGAGCGTTTTCTGGGCGATCGCCTCCTTCAACGCCGGTAGTCCTCCTGCGGGGCTGTACCGGTGCCACCGCGGATCGCGGCAGGCGTCGACGGCCGCGGAGACGATGTACTCAGGTGTAGGGAAATCGGGCTCGCCAGCTCCGAAGCCGATGACCGGCCGACCGGCCGCCACAAGGGCCTTCGCCTTCGCATCCACGGCCAAAGTGGCCGACTCACTCATGGAGCCGATACGCCGGGAAATACGGTGGGCGGGGGATGTCACTGGCCCATCCTGTCAGCAGACAGCCCCGGGGTCGCCGGCCGCCCGGACCCCGCCGTACACTTCGTCCCGCGGTACCTCGGCGTAAGCCTGCCCACAGGGTGATCGTCGTGGCCCGACCGAGGGCTGTAGCTCAATTGGTAGAGCACCGGTCTCCAAAACCGGCGGTTGGGGGTTCAAGTCCCTTCGGCCCTGCTGATCGGTGAACAGCCGGACAGTTGTAAGCGATAGGAAGGCACGGTCATGGCAGAAGTCCAGGAGCTTCAGCAGCCCAGCGGTGGGTCTGCTGGGTCCGAACGCGGCTTCTTCTCCCGGCTTGCGCTTTTCATTCGACAGGTCATTGCTGAACTCCGCAAGGTCATCTGGCCGACGCGAAAAGAACTGATCGCTTACACCACCGTTGTGTTGTTCTTCGTCCTTGTGATGGCGGGCATCATCGCGGCCTATGACTACGTCTTCACCCAGGGAGTGCTCTTCGTCTTCGGCTAGTAGACCAACGAGCCCCCACCCCACCCAAGCAAATCGAAAGAACCAAGGAGAACCCGCCGTGTCCGAGCAGGACCAACCCGTCGTCGACCCGTTCGCGGTGCCTGAGACAACTGACGCAGCCCCGGCGGAAGCCGAGACAAGCGACGCAGCTCCGGACGCCGCCGCGACCGCGTCGGAATTCGTTGCCGATGAGGTGACAGCCGATGATGTTCTCGTCGACGAGGCCCAAGCCGAGGCGGAAGCCGACGTTGTGACGGAAGCGCAGGAGATCGTGGACGCGGTCGGTGCTGTCGACACGGATGATGTCGACACGGATGATGAGGCGGAAAACAACGACGAAGAGGTTGACCCCGCCGAGGCGTTCCGTAGCGAAATGCGCATCGCCCCTGGTGATTGGTACGTCGTTCACTCGTACTCGGGTTATGAAAACAAGGTGAAGGGCAACATCGAGGCTCGCACGACGACCTTGAACATGGAGGATTACATCTTCCAGGTCGAAGTTCCCATGGAGGAAGTCACAGAAATCAAGAGCGGCGTGCGCAAGCAGGTGAAGCGCAACAAGTTCCCGGGCTACGTCTTGGTTCGGATGGATTTGACGGATGAGTCCTGGGGCGTTGTTCGGCACACTCCCGGTGTGACCGGCTTTGTCGGAAACGGCCATTCACCGGCGCCCCTGTCGTTGGAAGAGGTCGTGAACATTCTGGCTCCGGCACCAGAGAAGAAGCCGGCGGCTGCCGCGGGCACGACGAGCGTCGCCGACGATGCCGCAGCCGCGGTCGCCCCGGTAGAAATCGACTTCTCCGTGGGTGACTCGGTGACCGTCGTCGATGGACCGTTCGCTACGTTGCACGCCACGATCTCCGAGATCAACATCGAATCTCAGAAGGTGACCGGGCTCGTCGAGATCTTCGGTCGGGAAACGCCGGTTGAACTTGCGTTCAATCAGATTCATAAGAACTAGGTCGAGCACACAAGTGGCCGGCGCCCGCCGGCCCTGAAGGAAGCAGAGAGAAGATGGCACCGAAGAAGAAGGTCGCAGGCCTCATCAAGTTGCAGATCGAGGCTGGTCAAGCCAACCCGGCACCGCCCGTTGGCCCGGCACTCGGCCAGCATGGCGTCAACATCATGGACTTCTGCAAGGCGTACAACGCCGCGACGGAGGACAAGCGCGGGCAAGTTATTCCCGTCGAGATCACCGTCTACGAGGATCGCTCGTTCGACTTTGTTCTGAAGACCCCGCCGGCCGCCAAGTTGATCTTGAAGGCTGCAGGCGTTCCGAAGGGTTCGGGGACGCCGCACACCGTCAAGGCGGGGTCCATCACCAAAGACCAGGTTCGTGAGATCGCTGAAACCAAGATGCCGGACTTGAACGCCAATGACGTGGACGCCGCGATGCGCATCATCGAAGGCACGGCACGTCAGATGGGGATCACCGTCTCGTAGTTTCCGTACTTCCGTGCGAGGACGGTTCGCAGAACAACTGAATAATCACCATCGTGGGAGAGCCAGCGCGGCTCGCACACCACACCTGCCGACAAGGAGAGCAGTTATGAAGCGCAGCAAGGCATACCAGCAAGCCCTCGAGAAGATCGAGGAAGACAAGATCTACAGCCCGATGGGCGCCATCAAGATCATCAAGGACACCGTGTCCACGAAGTTCGATCCAACGGTCGATGTGTCCATGCGCATGGGCGTCGATCCGCGAAAGGCGGACCAGATGGTCCGCGGCACGGTCAACCTTCCCCACGGAACGGGAAAGACCTCCCGAGTACTCGTGTTCGCCGGTGGCGAGAAAGCCGATGAGGCTCGCGAGGCGGGGGCGGATTTCGTCGGAGCGGACGACATGCTCGAGAAGGTCAAGGGTGGTTGGACTGACTTCGATGCCGTTGTTGCGACGCCGGACATGATGGGCAAAGTCGGCACCCTCGGCAAGGTTCTCGGCCCCCGAGGTTTGATGCCGAACCCCAAGACGGGAACGGTCACGATGGACGTCGCGAAGGCAGTCGGCGACATCAAGGGCGGCAAGATCGAGTTTCGTCTCGACAAACACGCCAACCTGCAGTTCCCGATCGGCAAGGCGTCTTTCACCGCGGATCAACTCAACGACAACTTCACCGCCGTCATGGACGAGATCAATCGTATGAAGCCGTCTGCTGCCAAGGGGCGCTACGTCAAGAAGGCGACGCTGTCCTCCACGATGGGTCCAGGAATCCCGATCGATCCCGCCAAAAGCGAGGACGACGACTTCTAAACGACAATCCGTCAGCCGAGTGCTGCACTTCGACAGCGTGGTGAGCGTGGCGTCGTCGATGCGATCAGCTGATCGGTGTTCACGGTGATGATGTCGGTCGCCTCCGACTGGAGTCACGGTCGCATTACGTCGATCAAGGGTGAGTCGACTCTTGCGGTCGTCATTCCTGCCCGAGATGAGGAAGGCACCATCGGACAAGTGGTGTCGGTAATTGCTGCAGAACTTGGCGAGATCGTCGATGAACTTGTGGTGATGGACTCGCTGTCGTCGGATCGCACCGCGGCCGTTGCTACCGACGCGGGAGCTCGCGTTCACTCGGTGGCGGATGTTCGACCGGATCTCGGTGTTCACCCCGGCAAAGGTGAGGCGTTGTGGAAGTCGCAATTCGTCACGTCGGCTGACGTGGTCGCCTTCATTGATGCCGATCTGACCGAGTGGGGCACACATTTCGTCCTCGGGGTGGTCGGCCCCCTACTCGCTGCCCCCCAGGTCGTCCTGTGTCGTGGTTTCTATGACCGGGTCCTGGACATTGACGGCGACGTGACGCTGGAAGGTGGACGCGTCACCGAACTCGTGGCCCGGCCCTGGTTGACCCTGTTTCGTCCGGAGTTGGGGTCAATGGTGCAACCGCTCGCGGGAGAGTGGGCGATTCGACGGGACGTGTTCGAGCAATTGCACGTGCCGATCGGATACGGAGTGGAGTTCTCCACGCTGCTGGATGTGTACGACGAGTGGGGGATCGACAGCATCGCTCAAGTGGATCTCGGGCGTCGCGCCCATCGGCACCAGAACATCCACGACCTGTCGGTAATGGCCGTCGAGATCCTCGCGACCGCCGAGCGCCGGCGCGCACGGGCGGCAGGACCCGCGGTCACCGATGCCTTCAGCGCCGATGTTCAACTTGCCCGCTTGTCGGAGCACCGGCAGTGGAGTTACCGAGCGGTGCCAGTGACCGAGCGCCCACCAGCCAGCACGCTGATCGGCCCAGATAACTGACCGACTATCGTCTGAGGGCTTCAGGATTAAGTTTCGGGACGCCGTCAGCATCCGAGGCCACTGCCGGCCAGGGGAGGGAAGCTGTGAAGTACCACCTCCCATTGACCCATCCCTTACTTCAAACGGTCGACATCAGCGTCTCCTTCGGCGGACTGCAGATTCTCGACGACGTCAGTATCGGGATTCCTGAGGGTTCGGTCACCGGCCTTATCGGTCCCAACGGTGCGGGGAAGACGACCGTCTTCAATGTGATGACGGGCTTCGTCAAACCGGACTCCGGCAAGGTGAAGTACGAGGGCAACCGGCTGCGCCACGTGAAGACCCACCACCTGACCAAGATGGGGATCTCCCGGACCTTGCAGGGAGTCGGCCTCTTCCCCTCGTTGACGGCGCGCGAGAACGTCATGTTGGGAGCCTCGGGGCACGTGCGTTCAGGCATCGTCGCGGACGCACTAGCCATGCCGTGGACCGACGCCGAGCAGCGACACGTTCGGGAGAAGGCCGAGGCGGCCATGGCGGAACTGGGTGTTCTGTCTGAGGCGGACCGCCTGCCCGGTGAGATGCCCTATCCGGTGCAAAAGCGTGTCGCGCTGGCCCGGGCGCTGGTGAGCGATCCGAAGGTTCTGCTGTTGGATGAGCCGGCAGGTGGCATTGGTGCCGCCGACATGCAGGAGTTGGGCCGATTGATCCGCAGTTGGGTGCCTGAGCGCACTGTCTTGCTGGTGGAACACCACATGGAACTCGTGATGGAGGTCTGCGACCTCATCTGGGTTCTGGATGCGGGCAAGGTGATCGCCGCGGGCTCACCGGAGGAAGTGCGCAACGACCCGGCCGTTTTGGCCGCCTACCTGGGCGAAGACGATCATGAGGACGATCACGAGGCGGTGATCTGATGCTGCGGATCGACGGCCTTTCGGTCAATTACGGAGCGGTGGAAGCCCTTAAGAACGTGTCGTTGGACGTACCGCCCGGACGCGTGACCGCTGTAATCGGTGCGAACGGTGCCGGGAAGTCGACGTTGATGCGAACACTCGCCGGTCTGCAGAAACCGCTGGCGGGCCGGGTCCTATTCAACGACGAGGACATCACGGGGGGCAAGCCTGAGGACATCGTTCGCATGGGCATTGCTCTGGTGCCCGAGGGTCGCTCCACCATCCCCGATCTGACCGTGGAAGAAAATCTCAAATTGGGCGGCATGTGGCGAACGCACGCCCAGCGGGCAACGTCGTTGACTCGCGTCTATGCGCTGTTCCCCGTGCTAGGAGAGCGCCGAGACCTCGGAGCCGACACCCTGAGTGGTGGAGAGCGGCAGCAGTTGGCGATTGGTCGCGCCCTCATGACCGGGCCGCAAGCGCTCCTGCTCGATGAGCCTTCGCTCGGCCTCGCACCGCTGATCGTCACCCAAATCTTGGAACTCGTTGAGCTGATGGCTCGCGACTCGGGCCTGGCGGTACTGCTCGTGGAGCAGAACGCGGTCACGGCTCTGCGCGTGGCGAAGACCGGGATCGTTCTCAACCTGGGCGAAATCGTGAAGAGCGGACCGGCCCAGGAGATTGCACAAGACGAGGAGTTGCGTCATGCGTACCTCGGCTACTAGGCCTGGCAGGCCATCACGGCCCTCACCGCGAGTGACGTCCTGCGCCCCGAACGGGGGGATCGCGCTGTGATCGACTTCATCGACTATCTGCTGGGTGGTATTTCCTCCGGAGCAATCATCGCTTTGATGGCGCTGGCGCTTGTTCTGGTGTGGCGCTCGACACGGGTGGTGAACTTCGCGCAACTCGGGCAAGCGATGTTCACGACCTACATCGCGCTGACGGTCCGCGAGTTGACCGGATCGTGGTTCCTGGGGCTGATCATCGCCATGGCGGCCGGCCTCATCGTCGGCGTGATCGTTCACTTCCTCGTCATCCGCCCGGTGAAGCGCCTGGACACGTCGGGCGCCATCATCGCGACCTTCGGCGTGCTGATCGCCCTCGAGGCGCTCGCGGCGATGGTGTGGGGAGGAGATCCTGAGGCCTTCCCGCCCCCCATCAACAACTCCGGTTACGAAGCCTTTGGACGTATCTGGCCGTTCTCGCCCTACGACCTCCTCGTGCTCGCCTCCGTCGTGGTCTTGGTCCTCGCTCTGAGTGTGGTCTTCACCCGAACGAATGTCGGCCTCGCGATGCGGGCATCGGCGTTCAACCCGGAGGTCGCTCGACTGTCCGGCGTTCGCGTGAATCGCATGCTGGTGCTCGGATGGGCCATCGCCGGTCTCGTCGGAGCCGTCGCCGGTGTGCTGGTGGCACCGCTGTCCACGCTGTCGCCCACCAGTTTCGACATCTTCCTCGTCTTCGCGTTCACCGCCGCAGTGATCGGTGGCCTGGACAGCCTCGTCGGGGCCGTGGCCTTCGGTATCGGCACGGGTCTGGTGATCGCTTTGGTCTCCGGCTACAGCGATTCGAGCAATGCGCCGCTGGTCGCGCTGGTGCTTTTGGTGCTGAACCTGCTCTTCAAGCCCGAAGGAGTGTTCTCCCACCACAAGGCACGGGCGGTGTAGTTGATGGAGGCTCTCGTCCAGCGATTCCCGGGTGCCCGCCTCGGGGTGAATGCTGTCACCGCCTTGGTTATCTGGGGCCTACTCACCTGGGTGAATCAGGTCATCGAGCCGTTGATGAGTTACTACCTGGCAACCGCCGCGATGTACGCCACGGCCATGTTCGGGATGACCATCCTGCTGGGCCTGTCGGGTCAGGTCTCGCTCGGCAACGGCGCCCTGATGGCCATCGGCGGTTACATCTTCGCGTTGACGTCTATGAACTGGCAGACGGTTCCGATCCTGGGAACACCCTGGAACGCCGTATGGTCGATGGTCTTTGCTGGATTCGGCGGCGTTGTCTTCGGCGCGGCTATCGGCGGGATCGCGGCCCGGCTACGTGGGCCGTACCTCGCGGGCCTCACCCTCGGTATCGCCGTCGGAGTGCCCGCGATCGCCAATCGATTCCCCGAACTTCTCGGCGGAGAAAACGGCCTGATGCTCCAGGTTCCCTATCCGGCGGGCGGCTATACCAGCGACGACACATCCGACGAAGCCGTGGACGACGGTGGCGAGGTGCCGCTGGACGAGGAACCGGTGTACGAGGAGTTACCGGACGATTTTGGTGATTTCGATGAGGAGTTCACCGATGAGTTCGGCGATGAACTCGACAGTGACTCCGGTGATCTTTCCGACGACGACCTGCTCACCGAGGACGACTTGCTCAGTGAGGACGACTTCCTCAGTGATGATGATTTCCTGACCGACGAGGACTTCACCACCGATGACGGCTTCGAGGCGG
>CALKMY010000219.1 GCA_938091275.1 Candidatus Nanopelagicales bacterium
GACGCTCCCCAAGAATGTCCCACCACAACGGCTTCTGGCACGCCAGCCTGGTCGAGAATCTCGATCACGTCTTGAGCGAGACGAGGAATGCTGAAGTCGGATTGTGGCGTGACCTGTGATCCGGAAGCCTCACCGTGGCCGCGCTGATCAACGGTGATGACTCGCCTTCCTGCCAGTCGGGCGAGAACGGGACCCCAGTAGTGCTGTTGCTGAGTCAAGCCGTGCAACAGCACAAGCGGCAGGCCGGAGGTCTTGCCATTGTCATGGTCCGTGAAGGCGGCTTCGGCGCCGTCGGACAGGGGCACTCGCACCGTGCGAACGCTATCGCCACGAACACCGTCGGAAGACGATGGCTTCTATGCTCGGCCATCATGATGCCTCCTTCACGCGCACCTGCCGGGGTCTTGGTCGATCTTGACGGCACGTTGGTCGATAGCGAACCGGTGTGGTGGGAAGCGCAGATCGAGGTCATGACCTCGTGGGGCAGTTCCTGGAGCACACCGGATCACACCCACTGTCTTGGGGGGCCGCTCGAACGCGTCTCGGGCTACATGGCCGAGCGCATCGGTCCTCAGGCACGGCCCGAGGAGATCGGACAGCACCTGCTCATGGCCGTGGAGACCAGGATCCGATCGCAACGCCCGCGATGGCAACCCGGAGCGGTGGATTTTCTGCGAGCCTGCCGGCGTGCAGCGATTCCTACCGGACTGGTGACGGCTGCCTGGCGGAGCCTGGTCGATGCCTCTCTCGAGCGTATGCGCGTCGACATCGGCACCGAGCCCTTCGATGTCGTGGTGACGGGGGACAGCGTCACCACTGGCAAGCCGCATGCTGAGCCCTACGAGACCGCAGCGCGTGCGATCGGTGTGGCGACACGCGACTGCCTGGCGGTGGAAGATTCACCAACCGGCGTGCAGTCGGCCCTCGCCGCGGGATGTGTGGTCGTGGCGATACCCCAAGGCGTACGCATCGACGACTCGAGCGTCCTGATCGTGGACACCTTGGAGAACCGGCAACCACAAGAGTTGTGGCGGGACGCCCGACGTCATCTGCGCCTTGACGCGTGAGGCTTCAGGGCGCAGCGGGGCTTCACTCGCGCAGTGCGGGCGTCACTCAGGTAACGCAGGCATTGGGGGTGTGTGTCCGCCAAACTCTGGGCAGGCGCCCTGGAACGAGCACCAGCTGCACAACGCCGATGGGGTAGCGGTGAAGCCGTGGATGGCGGCGCGAGCGATGGCGTCACTCAGAGCCATGATCTTTCGTTCTGTTGCGCGCAACTCGTCTTCGGTGGGCTCGTAGCTGATCCTTTGTCCGTCGCCGAAATACAACAACTCGAGGCGTGCCGGGATCTGATCTGCGGTCCGCCACCACAGCAGGGCGTAAAAGCGCATCTGGAACAACGCCTTCGCCTCAAATCCTGCCCCGGGGCTGCGACCCGTTTTGTAGTCCACAAGGCGGACAAGGCCGGTGGGAGAAATATCGACCCGGTCGATGTATCCACGCAACGACAACCCCGAGGACAGTTCCGTAGAGACGCCCATCTCGCGCGCGTGGGGCTCTACTCGACGTGGATCTTCGAGAGTGAAGTACGCCTCCAGCAACGGTCGAATGGGAGCGATGACCGCGTTAGCAATATCTGTGGGTTCATCGAGGTTGATTCCTTCGGCGAGGATCTCCGCGTCCTCGGGTGATTCCACACGCATGCGATCCCAATGCTGCTCAATCAGGGTCGTAGCCGTGTCGGCTGTTCTCTGTGCCGCCGGCACCGTGAACAACTCCTCCAAGACTGAGTGCACCAGGGTTCCCCGCAACGCGGCGGCCGAGGGTCGCTCCGGGAGTTTGTCGATGACGCGGAGGCGGTACAGAAGTGGACAAGTCATGAAGTCATTCGCCCGCGACGGCGATAACGACGGAGGGAACACGCTCGCAACTGTACGGACCGGCCGGGGTGTGTGCTGGCGTGCGTTCATGATGTCGCGCGCACGATCCGGTACGCAGGATCCGGCAGCAGACACGCGGATCGCGTGCGGTCGCTACTGTCTTCACGTGCCGCGCAAACGACCCCCTCATCCACCCGCTCTGCGCGATCCGGTGGATGTTGCGACGCGGGCGCGCGGTCCCATCGGTCCCGGAGAGCTGGTGCAGCTCACCGACACCCGCGGGGTCAAGGTCACCATCACCACGGTCCCGGGTGCCATCGTGCACACGCACCGTGGGCAAATCCCGCACGATTCCCTGATCGGGATGGACGAGGGCTCCATTACCAACTCCACGCGGGGCATCGATTACCTCGTGCAACGCCCTCAACTCGACGATTATGTGCTGGGCATGCCGCGTCAAGCGGCCGTCATCTATCCGAAGGATGCTGCCCGGATCGTGGCGCTCGGTGATGTGGGGTCCGGATCCCGAGTACTCGAAGCCGGGGTTGGTTCGGGTGCCTTGACCTGTTACCTACTCAAGGCAGCCGGGCCCACCGGCGCGGTGATGAGCGTCGAGCGGCGTTCGGACTTTGCAGAGGTTGCACGCGAGAACGTTTCGCGATGGTTCGGCGGCACTCCGAGGTCGTGGACGGTGAACGAAATGGACCTTGTCGATGCGACCGAGAGTGACATCCCGACCGGCAGTCAGGACACCCTCATTCTGGACATGCTCGCCCCGTGGGATTGCCTGGATGTCGCCGATCGAGTGCTGCGAGCCGGAGGTTCCCTCGTCAGCTACGTCGCGACGACAACACAGCTGTCACGCTTGGTCGAAACGATGCGCTTGTCTCGTCGCTGGACCGAGCCGCGAGCCGAGGAGAGCATCGTTCGCACGTGGCACCTAGACGGGCTCGCGGTGCGGCCAGATCACCGAATGTCGGGGCATACCGGGTTCTTGGTGACAGCGCGGCATATGGCGCCGGAGCAGCAGTCGCCTCCGCGTCGTCGTCGCCCGGCCCCCGGAGCCTACGGGGAGGATTACCAGGGGCCAGGCGCAGATCAGGAAGAAGAGGGCGAATCGGGTTAGGGTCAGGAGCCAGCCCCCGGGGATGCGACAGATGGAGGATTCGATGACCGAGCCCAGCCCTGAGAGTCGTTTGCTCGCCATCGAGACAACCCTGGGCGAAGTTCGGGGCGAACTCGCTGCGCAAAAGGATCACAACCAGCGCCTCATTACGACACTCCGGGAGGCCCGTGAGCAGATCGTGGCGCTCAAGGCGGAAGTCGACAGACTGGGCGAACCCCCGAGTGGCTACGCGACTTTCGTGGAGGCGCACGAGGACGGCTCGGTGGACATCATGGCGTCGGGTCGCAAGATGCGGGTCGCTGTCAGCCCTGGCGTTGGGGTCGATGGGTTAGTCGCAGGCCAAGAGGTCATGCTGAATGAATCGATGAACGTCGTCGGCAAGCGCGACTACGAGGTCGTCGGTGAGATCGTCACGTTCAAGGAGATGCTCGGCGATGACCGGTGCGTCGTGGTAGCGAACGCCGATGAAGAGAGGGTCGTTCGTCTCGCGCGGTCGATTGCCGGAGTCGGACTCCGCGCCGGGGACGCGTTGTTGTGTGACGTCCGCAGCGGCTATGTGATTGAGCAGGTGCCCCGCGCCGAGGTGGAGGAACTGGTTCTTGAGGAAGTTCCTGACATCGGATACGAGCAGATCGGTGGGTTGTTCAGCCAGATCGAATCGATCCGAGACGCGGTGGAACTGCCCTACGTGCACGCCGAGCTCTTCAAAGAGCATGAGCTCAGGGCTCCGAAAGGAATCTTGCTCTACGGCCCGCCCGGATGCGGCAAGACTCTCATCGCCAAGGCGGTGGCCAACTCGTTGGCCAAGAAGGTCGCCGAAAAGACCGGAGTCAGGGAAGCGAAGAGTTTCTTTCTGAACATCAAAGGCCCGGAGCTTCTGAACAAGTACGTTGGTGAAACGGAGCGCCATATCCGTCTCGTCTTCCAGCGGGCACGTGAGAAGGCGTCGGAAGGGATGCCAGTCATCGTCTTCTTTGACGAAATGGATTCGTTGTTCCGAACGCGGGGGAGCGGCGTGAGCAGTGACGTCGAGAACACCATCGTGCCGCAGCTGCTTAGTGAGATCGATGGCGTGGAGAGCTTGGAGAACGTCATCGTCATCGGGGCGTCGAACCGTGAAGACATGATCGATCCGGCGATTCTGCGCCCCGGTCGTTTGGACGTGAAAATCAAGATCGAGCGTCCGGATGCCGAGGCAGCCCGGGAGATCTTGAGCAAGTACTTGGTGCCTGGGCTGCCGATTCACGCCGACGACATTGCGGAGCATTCGGGAGATTCCGACCTTGCCTGCTCGTCGATGATCGACCGAGCGATTGAGCGAATGTATGCGGAGTCAGACGAGAATCGATTCCTCGAGGTCACCTACGAAGGTGGTGACAAGGAGGTCTTGTACTTCAAGGACTTCAACTCTGGGGCGATGCTCGAGAACATCGTGGCGCGTGCCAAGAAGTCGGCCATCAAGGAATTCCTGGACACGGGCGAGAAGGGCATTCGCGTGCAGCATCTGCTCGATGCGTGCGTCGACGAATTCCGCGAGAATGAGGACCTACCCAACACGACCAACCCGGACGACTGGGCGCGCATCTCCGGAAAGAAGGGCGAACGCATCGTCTTCATCCGCACCTTGATCCAAGGCAAGCAGGGCGGCAGTCCGGGACGTTCTATCGACAACGTCGCCAACACCGGCCAGTACCTGTAACAGCGCGCGACAAACAGTGGCGAGCAAGCATCCGGAGGTTCACCTGTGAGCGTCCATCGGATCATGGGCTTGGAAACCGAGTACGGCATCAGCGTTCCTGGCCAGCCGATGCTCAACGCGATGGTGACGTCGTCACAGATTGTCAATGCCTATGCGTACCTGATTTCGCACGGCACAACATCAAAAGCTCGATGGGATTACGACGAGGAGTCGCCCTTACGAGATGCCCGCGGTTTCGACATGTCTCGTAGTGAGGCAGATGCTTCTCAATTGACCGACGAGGATCTTGGCCTCGCCAATGTGATTCTGCCGAATGGGGCGCGGCTCTACGTGGATCATGCTCACCCTGAGTACTCAACGCCTGAGGTGACTAACCCTCGCGACGCCGTGCTGTGGGACCGGGCCGGTGTGAATGTCATGAACGCGGCCGCGGATGCTGCGGCCGCTGCGCCGGGTGGCGAGCGGATCTTGCTGTACAAGAACAACACCGACAACAAGGGCGCGTCCTACGGTTGTCACGAGAACTACCTGATGCGCCGGACCACTCCGTTTGCCGATGTCGTACGCCATTTGACGCCCTTTTTCATCTCGCGACAGGTCTTCACCGGCGCCGGGCGCCTGGGGATCGGTCAAGAGGGCCAAACGAGCGCTTTCCAGTTAAGTCAGCGGGCCGACTTCTTCGAAGTGGAAGTTGGCCTCGAGACCACCCTCAAGCGACCGATCATCAACACGCGGGACGAGCCGCATGCTGATCCGGAGAAGTACCGACGGTTGCACGTGATTGTCGGGGACGCCAACATGAGTGACACGGCAACATTTCTCAAAATGGGAACCACGGCGATCGTTCTCGCCATG
>CALKMY010000220.1 GCA_938091275.1 Candidatus Nanopelagicales bacterium
ACGTCACGACGAGACGCCGGCCAGGCCCCGGACGTGGAGGCCTTCGAGGACGATGTCGCCGAAGCCCAGGCCGTCGCCAAGCGCATCAAGGCCAGCATCGATTCCGGCGTTCGCCCGCGAGATATCGCCGTGTTGTATCGCATCAACGCCCAGCAAGTGGAACTCGAGACAGCGTTCGCCGAGGTCGGCATTCCCATGACCGTCCGCGGATCCGAGCGCTACTTCGACAGGCCCGAGGTGCGCGAGGCCATGACGCGAATGCGGGGAGCGGCGCGGGCGTCGGATACGGACAGTGGTCGCCAGGACGCTGACGCGGATGTGGCGGCCACGGTCGCCGACGTGCTCAGTGCGATGGGCTGGTCGGCGGAACAACCGACAACCACCGGCGCCGTGCGCGAGAAGTGGGAGTCTCTCGCGGCGCTGGTGGAACTGGCGAAGGAAAGCGCAACACCAGATCTCGCGGCCTTTATCGCCTACCTCGACGAGCGAGCCGCGGCACAGTTCGCTCCCGTTGCTGATGGTGTGACCTTGGCGTCGATCCATGCCGCGAAGGGACTGGAGTGGCGCTCCGTGCACCTCGTTGGCTGCAGCGACGGACTCATTCCCTTGCAGCATGCCGAGACCGCCGACCAACTCGAGGAGGAGCGGCGGCTGCTGTATGTGGCGATTACTCGGGCCGAGCGTGAACTGCACGTGACATGGGCGCGATCTCGGCAACCGGGAGGGCGAGCGACGCGACAGATGAGCCGCTTCCTTGAGCGAATGGGCGCCACGGATGATGCGGACGAGTCATCGGTCCGCCGCGGTGACGGATCGCGCCGGAGCAAGCCTCGATCCCGGCGAGGCCCTGCTGCATGCCGCACGTGTGGGAAGGCGCTGGTGACTGCCGGGGAGCGGACCATCGGGCGGTGTCAGACATGCCCGGCGACATTCGATGAAACGTTCCTAGAGGAGCTGAAGCAGTGGCGGCTCGATCACTCACGAACCCAAGGGGTCCCCGCCTATGTCGTGTTCACCGACGCGACGCTGATCGCCATCGCCGAGCAGCTACCGGAAAATGCCGAAGCCCTGAGTTCGATCCCGGGTGTGGGCCCGGCCAAGCTCGAGTCCTACGGAGACGAAGTCGTGCAGATGGTACGAGCCCGCGCCTAGCTTCCAGCGGGCGTCGGTTCGGTGAAGTCCGGCACCCAGCGTTCGATCTCACCGCGCACCGGAACCGTCGCGTCGAGCTGGCACAAGACCCCGATGCTGCCGAGCCATACGCGGTGAATGAGCGCGTATGACGGCGGGAGGTTGATCTTCAAGCCGATCGCGAAGTCCGGTCCGCGAACATCGTTGATGCGCGTGAATTGACCGCGCAGCCACGCGCGATTGAAGTGGAAGAACTCGTGGCGCGCCGGCTCCACGAACGGGTCGAGGTAGTTCAGCAATTGCTCGGGGTCGATGTCGACGTGCGGCAGAACGAAACCCTCGTCGCGCAGTCCCTGCACGACGCTGTCCGCGTCACCGCTTTGCGCGATGCGCAGCAGCGTGCCCATGGCCGGCGGTAATCCGTCGGGAAGCACCGAGACAGCCCCGAAGTCGAACACGCACAGTCGACCGTCGTGCGTCATGCGGAAGTTTCCGGGATGCGGGTCCGCGTGCAGCAGGCCGGCACGAGCGGGGCCGGAGAGCAGGAAACGCTCGTAGAGCAGTCCGATGCGGTCACGCTCCTCGGGGGTTCCGTTGGCGATGATGTCCGACATCGGTCGCCCGTCCACCCATTCGGTGATCAGCACGTGCGGTGCCGCGGCGAGAACGTGGGGAACACGGAACTCCGGATCGCCATCGAAGGCGACGGCGAACTGTCGCTGGTAGCGCGACTCTCCGAGGTAATCGAGTTCCTCGATCACGCGTTCCTTCAGTTCTGCGACCAGCGACTTCAAGTCCAGGCCGGGAACCAGGGAGGAGAACATCTTCCCCATCCGCGCCATTTGGTTCAGATCAGCGATGAGCGCCTTGTCGGCTCCCGGGTATTGCACTTTCACGGCGACCTCGCGACCGTCGTGCCACAGCGCCTTGTGCACCTGCCCGATGGAGGCGGCGCCCGCGGGAGTGTCATCGAAATCGGCGAATCGATCTCGCCAGTCGGGACCGAGGGAGTCCGCGAGAATCTCGTGGACGGTTTCGGCCGGCATGGCCGGTGCGGCGTCCTGGAGTTTCGTCAACGTCGCCCGGTACGGGCCGGCCATCTCCTCTGGCAGGGCCGCCTCGAAGATGCTCATCGCCTGGCCGAGCTTCATCGCCCCGCCCTTGAGTTGACCGAGGACCGCGAAAATCTGCTCGGCGGTGCGTTGCTGAATCTCCGCGGTGACGGCGTCCGCCGGCTTCCCGCCCACCTTCTTCCCGAAACCCCACGCGGTGCGACCGGCGTACGACGCCGGAAGGGTCGCGATCCGCACACCGCGAGTCAGCGCATTCTTCGGGATTTCCGGCATGGCGCCATTGTCCCCGAGGTCAGTCAATCGTGCGAGCCGCGGGCTCCTCGCCGCTGGTAAAGGCGCTACGCGGGGCCAACGGATCGGTGCCCCACCAGCAACCACAGGCCGGGTGCGGGTGCATGGGTTCATCGCGGACAGTGAAATCCGGGGCCTCGAGGAAAATCCGGCGGGTGGGGGAGTCCTGCGGCCGATCGGTCCAACGCCGCACCACAGCGACAGCGTGCGCGGCTGCGTGCAT
>CALKMY010000221.1 GCA_938091275.1 Candidatus Nanopelagicales bacterium
GCGATGAACCCGAAGTGAGACATAGAGGAGTAGGCGAACAAGCGTCGCATGTCCTGGGCGGTGAGGGCTACGTACGCTCCGTAGAAGATGCCGATCAAGGCCATACCGATGACGACCGGAGCGTAGAACTCACTGGCTGCCGGGAAGATCGGCAAGCAGTAGCGGATCATCCCGAAAGTTCCCACCTTGTCGAGAACACCGATCAGTAGCACCGACGTGCCGGGCTTGGACTGAGCTGCTGCGTCCGGAAGCCACGTGTGGAACGGCCACAAGGGGGCCTTGATCGCGAACGCGAAGAAGAAGCCGAGGAAGAGCATCTTCTGCGTGTTGGGGTCCATCTCCAAGCCCACCAAGGACAGGAAGTCGAAAGTTCCACTCCCCAATTCACGAGCGGAGACCACATACAGGCCGATCAACGCCGCCAACATGAACAGGCCGCCGAGCAAACTGTAGAGAAGGAACTTGATTGCTGCGTAGGACCTTTGCGGACCGCCATAGCGACCGATCATGAAGTAGACCGGGATCAGCATCACTTCGAAGAAGACGTAGAACAAGAAGACATCCGTCGCAGCGAAGACACCGATCATCAACGCTTCGAGGGCCAAGATCAGCGCGAAGTAACCCTTGACCGAACCCTCGGACTCTTGGTCGCCTTCAATATCGCGCCAACCCGCCAGGATCACGATGGGAACCAGCGTTGCGGCCAGCGCGATGAGCACTAGTCCTATCCCGTCCACTCCTACCGAGTACGAGATGCCGAACGACGGGATCCAGGGGTAGGACTCCACGAATTGGAAGGGCTGTGTGGATGCCCCGTCGAACTGCAAGGCCATCGCGATCGTCAATGCCAAGACGGCACCGGAGACCACGAGCGAGACCTGCTTGGCCAGCGTCGGCTTGGACTTCGGAAGAAGGGCGACCACGATGCTGCCGATCAAGGGCAGCAGGCCGAGGGTCGTCAACCAGGGGAAGGCACTCATGACAGCACCACCAAGACGAGTGCGATGGCCACGATGAGGGCGCCACCCACCATGGACAACGCGTAAGAACGTGCGAAACCACTCTGGCTTCGCCGCAAGCGACGAGCGAGGTCACCAACGAAGGTTCCGGTCCAATTGACGAAGCCGTCGACAGCTTTGTTGTCGAAGGTGGTGATCATCTGCGCTGCTCGGTAGGTGGGTTGCACGACGAGCACGTCGTTCACGGCGTCGCCGTAGAGGTCCTGGCGCGCCGCGCGCGTGAGGGCGTTGCCCGTCGGAGCCTCGATGGGTACATCCCTTCGGGCGTACATGACCCAGCCGATGATGGCTCCGATGATGACCACGATCAGGGTGACGGCGATATAGAAGGACGTGGGCAAGGGGGTGGGGACCGACTCGTATCCCACAACTGGCTTGAGCCAATCCTTGATGTCTCCCCAGAACAGCAGGGCCATACCGAGGAAGACGGATCCGAGTGCCAGCAACACGAGGGGGATGGTCATCACCGAGGGTGACTCGTGCGGGTGAGCATCGTCTTTCCAACGCTTCTTGCCGAAGAACGTCATGGCGATCATCCGGGTCATGTAGAAGCCGGTGACGCCGGCGGCGAGGATGGCAGCAGCGCCGATGATCGAGTTGCGCTCGAACGCGGCGTGGATGATCTCGTCCTTCGACCAGAACCCCGCAAACGGCGGTATGCCGATGATGGCGAGATATCCGGCCATGAACGTTACGAAGGTGACACCCATGACTCCCCGCAGCGCTCCATAGCGGCGCATGTTCACGTTGTCGTTCATTCCGTGCATGACTGATCCGGCACCGAGGAAGAGGCCGGCCTTGAAGACACCGTGGGTGAGGAGGTGGAAGATCGCGTAGACGTAACCGATGGGGCCGAGACCAGCGGCGAACACCATGTAGCCGATCTGGCTCATTGTGGATCCGGCCAGCGACTTCTTGATGTCGTCCTTGGCGGAAGCGATGATGGCACCCATGAAGATCGTGATCAGTCCGACAACCACAACGGCCGTCGCGGCCCACGCTGCAGCGTCATAGATGGCGTTGCTGCGGGCGATCAAATAAACACCGGCAGTGACCATGGTGGCCGCGTGGATGAGGGCGGACACCGGTGTGGGTCCTTCCATGGCATCCAACAACCAGGCCTGCAGGGGGAACTGGGCAGACTTGCCAGCAGCGGCGAGAAGCAGCAACAGGCCAATGGCCGTCAGCGTTCCCTCACTCGCGTCACTTGCTTGCCCGAAGACGTCCTGGAAGGTGATCGATCCGAAGGTGACGAAGATGAGCATGATGGCCAGAGAGAGCCCGACATCCCCTACTCGGTTGATCACGAACGCCTTCTTCGCTGCTGCCGCAGCACTCGGCTTGTGTTGCCAGAAACCGATCAGCAGGTAACTCGCGAGCCCGACGCCTTCCCAGCCGACGTACAACAGCAGGTAGTTGTTGGCGAGCACCAATACCAACATCGCGGCGACGAACAGGTTCAGGTAGCCGAAGAACTTGCGTCGATCGGGGTCGTGAGACATGTAGCCGAGCGAATAGATGTGGATCAGCGCGCCAACGATGGTGATCAGCAAGACGAAGACAATCGACAGCTGATCTAGTTGCAGAGCGAAGGAGGCCTGGAAGGAGCCGACGAACACCCAGTCGTACACGTTCTGGACGACGGTGCGCTCTTTGGCGGGTCGGTCCATCATTGCGAGCAGCATCACGACGCTGATAACGGCGGATGCCACCACGGTGAGTACGCCGAGTATTGGGCCCCACGAGTTGGTGCGCCTACCAGCGAACAGCAGGATGGCCGCGCCGGCTGCCGGGAGGGCGATGATCACCCACAGCAGCGCGAAGATCCCCTCGGCGGGGACGATCTCGGTCACGTATCCGTCCTATTCGTTATTCGTCAGTACTTCAGAAGATTGGGTTCGTCGATCGATGCGGAACGTCTGGTGCGGAAGATGGTCACGATGATCGCCAAGCCCACGACCACTTCAGCGGCGGCCACGACCATCACGAAGAACGCGACGACCTGGCCGTCGAGATTTCCATTCATGCGCGCGAAAGCAACGAAGGCCAAGTTCGCGGCATTGAGCATCAGCTCCACGGACATAAAGACGATGATCGCGTTGCGTCGAACGAGCACGCCGATCGCGCCGATGCTGAACAGCAACGCGGAGAGCAGAACATAGTTGGCTGGATTCATCGACCGTCATCCTCACCGGACGAATCGGCAGACAGTTGACGCACTTCATCGATCTCGGCCGGATCAACCTCACGGATATCGTCACGGACCCTCAAGGGCTCCGGAACACTGATATCGCTCGTGCTTCCGTCCGGCAGGAGAGCGGGTGTGTCCACCGCGTTGTGCCGCGCATAGACGCCAGGTGCGGGGAGTTGCCCCGGGTGCGCCCCCGATGCGAAACGCTCTTGGGACAACTCTCGCTGCGTTCGTTTCGGCATCCACCTCTCACGATGCGTGAGGATCATGGCACCCATAGCCGCGGTGATCAGCAAAGCCGCGGTCACCTCGAAGGCGATCAGGTAGGGACCGAACATCAAGGCCGCGAGCCCCTCCACATTTCCGCCCTGGGCGGCATTGGCCGCGTCGAGTCCTGTCGAGGACGTTTCCATCAAGCCGTTGCCGATTCCTGCGATCAGCAGAATGGAGAAGCCGACTCCGAGGAGAAAGGCAGCCACCCGCTGACCCTTGATGGTCTCGATGAGCGAGTCCGAGGAGTCCACTCCGACCACCATGAGAACGAAGAGGAACAGCATCATCACTGCACCGGTGTAAACGATGATCTGGACCATTCCCAAGAAGGGAGCCGAATTCGCGACGTAGAGGATCGCCAGATTGATCATGGTAAGGGCGATGAACAGCGCGCTGTGCACGGCCTTTCTCGAGATCACCATGCCGAGCGCACCGATCACCGCGAGGGTGCCACTGACCCAGAAGACGATCGCTTCCCCGGTTCCCACTGCTCCGCCGTTCACACTGCCTCACCTTGGTCCGGTGAGGAGCCAGTCACCTTGTTGGCGTAGTAGTCCTGCTCCGAGGTGCCCGGAACCATCGGATGCGGAGGCGGGACCATCCCGGGGAGCAGCGGCGCAAGGAGTTGATCCTTCTCGTAGATGAGATCGGCGCGACTGCTGTCTGCGAGTTCGTACTCATTGGTCATCGTCAGGGCGCGCGTCGGGCAAGCCTCAATGCACAGGCCACAGAAGATGCAGCGCAGGTAGTTGATTTGGTACACGCGCCCGTACCGCTCCCCCGGCGAGAATCGTTCCTCGTCGGTGTTATCGGCACCCTCTACGTAGATGGCATCAGCCGGGCAGGCCCAGGCGCATAGTTCGCATCCGACGCACTTCTCAAGACCGTCCGCCCACCTGTTCAACTGGTGTCGACCGTGGAAGCGCGGTTTGGTCGGTTGCTTGTCCTCCGGATACTGCTCGGTGACGACCTTCTTAAACATCGTTGTGAGCGTTACCCCGAACCCGCGAACAGCTTGTGGCATCTCAGCCATGGGGGTCCTCCTGGGCGTCGGCATCAATGGCCTGCGACGACGACACCTCGGCCGTCGTGACCGTGGCTCGTCGGGGGGTGTACTCGAATCGTTGGCCGGGTAGGGGAGGCACCGGGTGGCCGGTTGCGGCCCCCGTCAAAACCTCGTTGACCCGACGGGCGTTCTCCGCTTCCGCGTCGAGTCGACGCTGTTCCTTCCGATTCGCGCGTGCGCTCAACAGCCACGAGCCTCCAAGAAGCGTCGCGATGATGACGGCGCCGATGAACAACAACTCGGTGTTGGAAAGCGCGACGTCGTTGCGGAACAGACGCGCGATCGACACGATTACCACCCACACCAGCGCGGCCGGAATCAACACTTTCCAGCCGAACTTCATGAATTGGTCGTAGCGCAGTCGGGGCAATGTTCCCCGCAGCCAAATGAAGACAAAGATGAACAGCTGCACCTTGATCAGCCACCACACGACCGGCAGCCATCCAGAGTTCGCGCCCTCCCATAGGGATAGCGGCCACGGAGCCAAGTAACCGCCGAGGAACAACGTGGTCGCCAGCGCGGAAACGGTCACCATGTTGATGTACTCGGCGAGGAAGAACAAGGCGAACTTCAGCGAGGAGTACTCCGTATGGAAACCTCCAACCAACTCCCCCTCGGCTTCTGGAAGATCGAAAGGCGCACGGTTGGTTTCACCGACCATGGATGTCACGTAAATCAGGAAACTCGGGAGCAGGATGACAGCGAACCAAATGGGCTGCTGGGCTACCACGATCTCCGAGGTGGACATCGATCCCGCGTAGATGAAGACCGCGACGAAAGACAGACCCATCGCGATCTCATACGAGATGACCTGTGCCGTAGAGCGCAAGCCGCCGAGGAGTGGATACGTGGACCCCGACGACCATCCGGCGAGAACCAGCCCATAGACACCGATCGACGCGATCGCCAGCACGTAGAGAACAGAGACGGGGAAGTCGGTCAACTGCAGTGGTGTTTCTACGCCCAAGACCGAGACGGTGGGGCCGAAGGGGATGACAGCGAAGGCAATGAAAGCAGCGGTCGCCGAGATCACCGGTGCAATCCAGTACACCCCGAGGTGCGCGGCCTTGGGGATGACCTCTTCCTTCAATGCCAACTTGAAGCCGTCCATCAGGGACTGCAGCAGTCCTTGCGGCCCGACTCGGTTCGGGCCGATCCGGTTTTGCATGCGGGAGACGACCCTGCGCTCCCACCAGATCGTGAACAGCGTCAACAGCACGAGCAGACCGAAGATAGCGACGGCTTTGCCGATCACCAGCCACCACGGGTCGGTGCCGAACAGCCCGAACTGACCGTCGGTCATGACGGACCCCCACTCGTCACTCGCACGACGTCGCCGTAGCCGACCCCCAGGTCGCGATACACACGGCTGCCCTCAGAGTTCATCGGCAACCAGACCACATCGTCGATCATGGAATCGTCGATTTCGAGATCGACACTGATCGCACCCGATGGGCCGTGGATACTCACCTGCCCGGACGTTGGCAGTCCGTAGCGCGTGGCCGTTGCACCAGACATTCGGGCGACAGTGTCCCGCGCCGTTGCAGCGAGATGGGGTTCACCCTCCTGCATGACACCAAGGTCGAGCAGTTGGCGCCACGTGGCCAAACGAACACCAGTGCCCGGTGAGTGTGTTGTCGCAACCGGCGCGAAGGACTCGCGCGGGCCTGTCCACGGACCCATGCGCCCAAGTTCGGCGCGAAGCTCCGACACACTGCTCGGTGCGGACATCTGCCACTGTTCGGCCAGCATCGCCAGGACAGCAGCATCGGAGTCACGCATCGCATCGCGGAATACCTGACCGAAGGGGCGCGGACGCCCTTCCCAATCGAGGAACGTTCCCGCCTTCTCACTCACGACAGCCACCGGGAGTACCACGTCGGCGATTTCCGTCACGGCCGAATGATGATTCTCAATCGATACGACGAAGTCGACGCCACCGAGCGAGGCAATGAGATCGTCCGGATAGTCCGCGGCTTCGACGCCGCCCACGAGGGCCGCGCGGCAGGCACCCGAACGCAGTGACGCCAGGAGTGCATCACCGCTGAGCCCACGGTGCGGAAGAGACGACGGATCGACTCCCCAGGCGTCGGCTGACTGCTGCCGGGCGAGTTGATCATCGATCGGACGACCGCCGGGCAGCAGACCTGCGAGGGCGCCGGCGTCCAGTGCGCCCCGCTCTCCCGCTCGCCGCGGAACCCACGCCAACGCCGCGCCCGTTTCCTGCGCCAATGCGACAGCCGCGGCGCATGCTCCTGGAGCGCTCGCGACTCGCTCGCCCATCATGATGACCGCTCCCGGTGCCGCGAGTGCTTCGCGGATCTCGGCTGGTAGGTCGGCCAGCGCACTGGCTTCATCGCCCGGCGCAGTGGGCACCAACCTTCCGTTCATCTTGCTCAGACCCCGGCTGGCACCCGAGCCCAACGAAAACACTCGGGTACCGGATGCGGATGCTTTGCGTAGCCGCAAGAACACGATCGGAGATTCATCCTCCGGCTCGAAAGCCACCAGGAGTACTGCGGGCGCTGCTTCGAGGTCGGCATATTCGACCCGCATCGGGCTTCCGGCGACGTGGGCGGCGAGGAAATCTCGCTCCTCATCCGAATGTGCGCGGGCCCGAAAGTCGATGTCGTCCGTTCCGAGCGCCACCCGGGCGAATCGGGCGTAGGCGTAGGCGTCTTCCACGGTGGAGCGGCCCCCGACGAGCACCGCGGCCTCGGACCCGGCCGCCCGCAAGCCTTGCGCAGCTACGCCAAGTGCCTCCGGCCACGACGCGATACGGAGTTCACCGTTTTCGCGGACCATCGGCCACTCGATCCGGCCCTGCTGCATGTACGAGAAGGCGAAGCGGCCTTTGTCGCAGTTCCATTCTTCGTTGACCTGCGGGTCATCCCAGGCCAGCCGGCGGGTGATGGTGGATCGGCGGTAGTCCGTGCGCAGCGAACACCCGGATGCGCAGTGCTCACACGATGTCGGAACCGATACGAGGTCGAAAGGACGCGCCCGGAAGCGATACGTGGCACTCGTCAACGCACCGACCGGGCAGATCTGGATCGTGTTTCCGGAGAAATAGGACTCGAACGGCTCGTCGTCGGCGGTTCCCACCTGCTGTTGCGCTCCGCGCTCCAAGAGCTCGAGCTTGGAGTCGCCGGCGATCTGATCGGCGAAACGCGTGCAGCGAGCACACGACACACACCGCTCTCTGTCGAGGAGCACCTGAGCACTGACGTTGATCGGCTTGTCGAACGTCCTCTTGTCTTCGGTGAAGCGCGATTCCGGTCGACCAACGCTCATCGCCTGGTTCTGCAGCGGACATTCACCGCCCTTGTCGCACACGGGGCAATCCAGAGGATGGTTGAGCAGCAGGAACTCCATGACGCCCTCTTGCGCTTCCCGCGCGACGTCGGAACTGAGCTGCGTTCGCACCTGCATGCCGTCGGAGACAACTTGGGCGCAGGCCGGCTGCGGCTTGGGAACACCCTCGATCTCGATTAAGCACGCCCGACAGGCGGCAACCGGATCGAGCAGCGGGTGGTCACAGAAGCGGGGAATTTCAATACCGAGCATTTCCGCAGCACGGATGACGAGGGTCCCGGCCGGCACAGATACCGCGACCCCGTCGACGATGACGCTGACGAGGTCGGGCCTGGTGTCAAGCTCCGCGCCGGGCTCGTTGGTGATGGTCATCGAACCCCCGCTGCCGCGAATACGTACGAGGCGATGGGGTCGAACTGCTCGTCGGCAGATGTGTGAGTGGATGCCTCGAATTCTTCGCGGAAGTACTTCATCGCCGCCGGGTACGGGGTAGCGGCAGCATCTCCGAGAGCACAGAAGGAACGCCCAGCGATCTGCCCGCACAGATCCGTGAGGGTTTCCATCTCGGCTTGCTGACCCTGCCCATGCTCGAACTTCTCCAACACCCCGGTGATCCAGTAGGTGCCCTCGCGGCACGGCGTGCACTTCCCGCAGGACTCGTGCTTGTAGAACTCCAGCCACCTAGTGACGGCCTTGACGACGCTCACGGTTTGGTCGAACACCATGGGTGTTCCGGTGCCGAGCATGGTCCCGGCCTCGGCCATCGCCTCGTACGTGAGTGGGAGATCGAGGTGCTCGTCGGTAAGCATCGGGACCGACGATCCACCCGGAAGCCAAAACTTCACCGAACTGCCGTCACGCATGCCACCGGCGTAATCGAGCAGCTCGCGCATGGTGATTCCCAGTGGCGCCTCGTAGATCCCGGGCCGCTTCACATGCCCGGAAACGGCGAAGACCTTGAAGCCCGGTGACTTTTCGGTTCCGAAGCCACGGAACCACTCCACACCACGGTCCACGATGTAGGGAATGTTCGCGATCGTCTCGACATTGTTGATGACCGTCGGAGATGAATACAGTCCGGCGACCGCCGGAAAAGGTGGCTTCAGTCGAGGCTGACCGCGGTAACCCTCGAGGCTGTCGAGCAGGGCAGTTTCCTCACCGCAAATGTAGGCACCGGCACCAGAGTGGACAACGACATCGAGGTCGAAACCACTGCCCTTGATGTTCTTCCCGATCAGCCCTGCTTCCCTGGCTTGCTTGACCGCGAACTCCACTTTGCGAACGGCGTTCGGGACTTCACCGCGGATGTAGATGAATGCGTGGTTGGCGCGAATAGCAAAGGACGTAATGATCACGCCCTCGATCAAGGCGTGTGGGTTGGCCATCATTATGGGAATGTCCTTGCACGCCCCCGGCTCGGACTCGTCTGCGTTCACCACGAGGTAGTGCGGCTTGCCGTCGCCTTGCGGAACGAAACTCCACTTCAAGCCGGTGGGAAAGCCCGCTCCGCCGCGCCCCCGCAAGCCGGCGTCTTTCACGGTCGTGATGATGTCGTCCGGATCGCTACCGAGTGCCTTGTCCAGGCCTTGGTAGCCACCCACGGCTCGGTAGCCATCGAGGGTGTAAAGGTTGGGGCGATCCCAATGTTCGGTGATGACCGGTGTCAGTGGCGTAACCATCAGGCATTCTCTCCCTCGATTGGGTGTTCGCGTGCGATCTTCAAGCCGGCGAGCATCTTGTCGTCCACACTCGGAGCGTCCGCCAGTCCATCGTCGGGGAATGCGAGGGTCCGCTCGGTGGCCTCGAAGTCTCGGATCACCGGTCCGCGCGTCGCCTGCACCTGCTCACCGCGACGCAGCCGGTCCAGGATCTCTACCGCGCTGGCCGGTGTCACGTCATCCATGAATTCCCAGTCGACGGTCATCACCGGGGCATGGGTGCACGCCGCCTGACACTCGATCCGCTCGAGGAAGAACTCACCATCGGGCGTCGTAGTGTTGTGCGATGCACCGGTGGCGTCGACCACGGCATCCCACACCGCATCTCCCCCGAGAAGCCCACACATCGTGTTGATGCACACACCGATGTGGTGTTTGCCGACCCGCTCACGCTTGTACATCGTGTAGAAAGTCGCGACCGCGGTCACCTCGGCCGGGGTTATACCCAGCACTTCAGCGCACGTATTGATGCCATCGGTGGTGATCGCATCTTCCTCGCTTTGGGCGAGGTGCAACATCGGTAGCAGGGCACTGCGCGCACTCGGATATCGAGCGGCGATCTCTCGCATCTGCGCGCGCGCCTGGTCGCTGATCGGCATCTGTGGCTTCTCTCCGGTCTTCGCTATCGGTCCACGCCACCCATGACGGGGTCGATGCTCGCGACGGCGGCGATGACGTCGGCGACCATGCTGCCCTCGGACATGGCGGCGGTTGCTTGCAGGTTGTTGAAGGACGGGTCTCGGAAGTGCACGCGATACGGGCGGGTTCCCCCGCTACTGACCACATGAGCTCCGAGCTCTCCACGCGGCGATTCCACTGCTACGTAGGCCTGCCCGGCGGGCACGGTGAAGCCTTCGGTGACGAGCTTGAAGTGATGAATCAAGGATTCCATCGACT
>CALKMY010000222.1 GCA_938091275.1 Candidatus Nanopelagicales bacterium
GACCGGCAGCCTCGACTTCCAAGGAGCAGCAGGCGAGGCCCGCGCTCGCAACGTCGACCGCCACATCGGGGCGGGATGCCAGGCGCCACACGCCGTGCAGGCTATCTGGACGATGACGGTGTGATCACGATTTACCGCTAACCTGTCCCTGCGACCCAAAAGAGAGCAAAATGCGACATACGGGCGCAGACCACGCAGCATTGCAAACAGACACATCTCCAGAAAGCCAGAGGAACCGACGGTATGGCCAAGCAGGTCGTCGAAGTCGACAGGGTCGTCATCCGTTTTGCAGGTGACTCAGGCGACGGCATGCAACTGACCGGGGATCGCTTCACATCCGAGGCCGCCTGGATGGGCAACGATCTGCTGACCTTGCCCGACTTTCCCGCGGAAATCCGCGCCCCGGCCGGGACCCTGCCGGGCGTCTCAAGTTTCCAGCTCGCCTTCGCCGATCACGACATCACCACCCCCGGTGATCAACCGAATGTGCTCGTGGCCATGAACCCCGCCGCACTCAAAGCCAACATCGCCGATCTGCCTCGCGGCTCCGACCTCATCGTGAATACCGACGAATTCACCAAGCGGAACGTGGAGAAGGTCGGTTACCACGAGAGCCCGTTGGACGACGATTCTTTGGAGGCGTACCGGCTCCACCCGATCGCCTTGACGTCGATGACCGTGGAAGCGCTCAAGGAATTCGACGTCACAAAGAAGGAGGCGGAGAGGGCCAAGAACATGTTCGCCCTCGGACTGCTTCTTTGGCTCTACCACCGGCCGACCGAGGGAACGATCGAATTCCTCGAGAAGAAATTCGCCAGCAAGCCGGAGATCATGAAGGCGAACATCGCAGCCTTCCAAGCCGGTTGGTCGTACGGCGAGACCACCGAGGAGTTCTCGGTTCAGTACGAGGTCAAGCCGGCCGCGATGCAACCGGGCACGTATCGCAACATCACCGGCAACCTGGCCTTGGCCTACGGCCTGATCACCGCATCTCATCAATCAGGTCTACGGCTTTTCCTTGGCTCATACCCGATCACACCGGCGTCGGACATCCTGCACGAGTTGAGCAAGCACAAGCGTTTCGGAGTCATGACCTTCCAGGCTGAGGACGAGATTGCCGGCATCGGTGCTGCACTCGGCGCTAGCTATGGAGGCTCACTCGCCGTTACCACCACGTCGGGTCCCGGGATCGCACTCAAGTCAGAGACGATCGGGTTGGCCGTATCCCTCGAACTTCCTCTCATCGTCGTGGACGTTCAACGCGGCGGACCATCGACGGGACTGCCGACAAAGACCGAGCAGTCGGATCTGTTGCAGGCGATGTTCGGGCGAAACGGAGAATCGCCCGTCCCCATCGTTGCCCCGCAGAGCCCCGCCGACTGCTTCGACGCCACGGTCGAGGCGGCGCGCATCGCGGTCACGTACCGAACACCAGTCTTTCTTCTGTCCGATGGGTACCTGGCCAACGGGTCCGAGCCGTGGTGTCTTCCCGAGGTTGATTCCCTTCCGGTCATTGATCCTGATTTCGCGACCAAGCCGAACCATCAAGCCGAGGACGGGAGCGAGGAGTTCTGGGCCTATCAACGTGATCCTCAGACTCTGGCGCGCCCCTGGGCTATTCCGGGAACTGCTGGTCTCGAGCATCGGATCGGTGGCCTCGAGAAGGCGGACGGCTCGGGCAACATCTCCTACGATCCGGAGAACCACGATCACATGGTTCGCCTGCGTCAAGCGAAGGTCGACGCAATCGCGGACACCATTCCCGATATCAAGGTGGACGATCCCGGCGGCGATGCTCGCATTCTCATGCTCGGCTGGGGCTCCACGTACGGCCCCATCGGAGCTGCCTGCCAGATCATTCGACGCTCCGGGGTCAAAGTCGCCCAGGCCCATTTGCGACACCTCAACCCTTTTCCCCGCAATCTCGGTGCGGTGCTCGCGTCGTACGAGCGGGTCGTCGTGCCGGAGATGAACCTCGGACAACTCAACATGCTGCTGAGGTCGAAGTTCCTCATCGACACCTACGGCTATAACCAGGTCCGCGGTCTGCCGTTCAAGTCTTCGGAATTGGTTGATGTCATTCGGGAGATCTCCGAGCAAATGGAGGAGTCGTCATGACGACTGATGCATTCCCCGCTCTTTCTTTGGTCCCCAAGACCGACGTAGAGATGAAAGCGAAGGATTTCAAGACAGACCAAGAAGTTCGCTGGTGTCCCGGCTGCGGCGACTACGCCATCCTCGCCGCCGTCCAAAGTTTCATGCCGGAGATGGGTCTGAAGCGCGAGAACATCGTCTTCGTCTCCGGAATCGGATGCTCGTCTCGCTTCCCCTATTACATGAATACCTACGGCGTCCACAGCATCCACGGACGCGCGCCGGCGATCGCGACCGGCCTGGCCACCACCCGTCCGGATCTTTCTGTGTGGGTGGTGACCGGCGACGGAGACGCCCTCAGCATCGGGGGTAATCACCTCATTCACGCCCTGCGCCGCAACGTCAACCTGAAGATTCTGCTGTTCAACAACCGCATTTACGGCTTGACCAAAGGCCAGTACTCCCCGACATCGGAGCAAGGGAAAGTCACCAAGAGCACCCCGCAAGGATCCCTCGACTACGCCTTCAACCCCGTGTCGGTCGCACTCGGCGCGGAGGCGACTTTCGTGGCACGGGCGATTGACTCTGACCGTAAGCATCTGACCGAGGTTCTCCACGCCGCGGCTGCCCACGAAGGCTCCGCCCTCGTGGAGATCTACCAAAATTGCAACATCTTCAATGACGGTGCATTCGAGCCATTGAAGGAGAACGACGTCCGAGAGGACCATCTCATCCGCCTCGAGCACGGGCAGCCGATCATCTTCGGGAACAACCACGAGAAGTGCGTCATCCGAGATTCGGATGGTCACCTGCAGGTGGTGAACGTCGAAGACGTCGATCCCTCTGACGTGATCATTTTTGATTCCCACGCGAAGGACCCCGGCCTGGCCTTCGGCTTATCGCGGCTGTACAACCCACGGACGCTCACCAACACCCCGATCGGCATCTTCCGAGACGTCACCCACCGCGAGGCCTACGACCGTATGGCTCAGCAACAGATCGCGGATGTCATCGAATCGGAAGGTCGCGGGGATCTCCGCTCGCTGCTGCACGGCAGCGACACGTGGACCATCAACTGACCGTCACCCGCCAGGAGCCCGGAGCCCAGCACCGACTCGGGCTGCTCCTCGGCGTTGCGGCCTGGACCCTGTGGGGGCTCTTCCCCCTGTACTTCGCTCTCCTGGATGACGTACCCCCACTGGAGGTCGTTGCTCACCGAGTTGTCTGGACACTCGTCTTTCTGGTGGTGATCATTTCCGTCGCCCGAAACTGGGCTGGGTTGCGACGGGCATTCAACCGCCGAACGCTCACGATCCTGATGGGTGCGGCGGTCTTCATTTCGATCAATTGGCTTGTCTACGTCTACGCGATCGCGACCAATCAAGTCGTCCAAGCCTCCCTCGGCTACTTCAT
>CALKMY010000223.1 GCA_938091275.1 Candidatus Nanopelagicales bacterium
CGAAGCGATCAAGAAGTGGGTCCTCGTCCCCGATGAGTGGACCGAGGAGGCCGGTCAGATGACACCCTCGATGAAACTGAAGCGGGGCGTCGTCCAGAAGGAGTACGAGGCGCAGATCGAAGAGATCTACGCCTGAGTCAACCGGGCACCTGATGCGTGCTGCCGGAGTACATCGCGAGCGCTAGCCGACGACGCGTCCGATACCGCTGAACCGGGACGAGTACCACGGTCCCAGGATGTTCGAGACGACGACGCCCGTGCGCGGGTTCGCGGCGTGCACCATCTTGCCGCTCCCGATGTACATGCCCACGTGGTGCGTGCCGCGCCCGAAGTAGAACACCAGGTCTCCGGGCTGGGCTTGGCTCAGAGGCACTCGACGCGTGACCGAGTACTGCGAGCGGCTGTAGTGCGGCAGCGAGACACCGGCCTGCCGCCACGCCGTCATCGTCAATCCGGAGCAGTCGAAAGAGTTGGGTCCTGCAGCCGCAGCGACGTAGCGGTCGCCGACTTGCGAGAGCGCGTAGGACACGGCCTTCGCTGCTCGACCACTGCCGGTGAATCCACCGCCAGCACTCGAGGATCCGCCGGAACTGCCGCCCGAATTGTTGAGTTGGGCCGCTGCTGCCGCTGCTGCGGCGCGGGCAGCTTCTCGCTCCTCACGCGCCAATTGCGCGAGGCGCTGACGTTCCTTCTCCTCCAGGTTCGCCAGGATGCGCTCGGCTTCGGCTAGGCGGTCGTTCGCCTCTCCCTTGGATTCCTTCATGCGATCGCGAAGGTCCTTGGCCCGTGCCTCCTTGTCCAAGACAGCGGCTTCCGACTGGGCGAGCCGCAGACGCGCGGTGGCGGTCTTGCGCAGGGCGGACGCCTGGCCACGCTGCACTGCGTCCAGGGCCGCCGCTTGGGCAAGGAATTCGTTCGGGTCCTCGCTCAGGAGCACCTGCAGCGAGGTGTCCAGACCCCCGGAGGTGTACGCCGCCCGGGCGAGGTCGTCCACCGCACCCAAGATCTCGCGCATCTCACGACGCTCCCGCTTGACCTTGGCCTTCAGGGCATCGAGCTGCCGACGCACTTCCTGGAGTTCGTTGCGAGATTCGTTGAACCGCTCGGTCGCAGACTCGGCTTCGGACTCCAGGTCCATCACCTTCATGCGGACCTGCTCAAGATCAGGAGCAGCATGAGCCGGAGTCACCAGTACCCCCGACATCACCAGACCACCGAGGGCCAGCAGGACACCCGTGGAACGGGCACTGCGCCTCATCCGCACGTGTGGCCCCCTCGTGAGCGTCTCGTTTAGTCGCCGCCGGGGAAGTGGATCGGTTCCGGCAAGCGGCTGTCCCCTTTGGGACGGGCCCCGCAGGACCTTGGTTCCCTCAAGGTAACAGAATGGTGACGACGCGCATGACGGGTGTCCTAGATATGTCCTAGAAACATCTCACCCGGCCTGGCGCTCCCCTGGGACGAGTCGTAGCGGCGGCACAAGGCCGGAATCGGCCAGAACACCAATGGCTCGGGCGTGGTCACCCGCGAGTGGCACGGGGCTGAGACGGGGATCCGGGGTGCCCAGCAGAACGGTGACCACGCAATCGTCGCAGGCTAGGCCCGCTACCTGGCAGGAGTCGCAATCAATGACCATGCCGGCACGCTAGACGCGGGGTCTGACACTGCCCTGCTGATCGGCTCTGGTCGCCGAGGATCAAACGCCGCCATCTCCGGGGGTCTCCTGGCTCGGCCCACCGAACTCGGGCCGGGACACAACCTCGACGTGATCGCTCGCCGAACACCAACGGCAGGTCACCGCCTCGACCTGCTCCGCCAGCACCTCATGCTCTTCAACGGCCACCTCACCCGACAAAGACGCGTGCCAGTACTCGCGGGATCGGACCGTCCTCGTGACGTCGAAGCGCGTCAGATTGCCGCAGTGCCCACAGCGAAGACGCGAGGACTCGTCCGGTAGGGAAACAGCCATGGCAGCGAATCTACCGGGCGATGTCACACCGGCGGCCTAACGTGTGGGCAGATGTCGATCACCGAGGGAAAGATGACTACCGGCCAGCTGACGTTGGATGAGTTGGCCGCTGAGGAGCCGTTGGCGTCGGTGACGTTCGTCATCGTCGATCTCGAGACAACCGGCGGCCCAGCGACCGAAGCCGGCATCACAGAGATCGGAGCCGTCAAAGTCCGCGGCGGCCAAACCCTGGGAGAGTTCGCCACCCTGGTCGACCCCGACCGAAACATCCCCGCCCACATTCAGGCGATGACGGGCATAACGCCCGGCATGCTGCGCGATGCACCATCGGTGGCCGGTGCTGTGGCGTCCTTCGGCGAGTTCGCCGGTGACGCGATCCTCGTTGCCCACAACGCTCCCTACGATCTCGGGTTCCTCAAAGCCGCATGCGCACGCCACAATCTGTCGTGGTTTCCGGGACGGTCGTTGGATACCGCTCGGCTCGCGCGTGTGGCGCTGCACCCGGGCGAAGTGCGCAACTGCAAATTGGCCACGCTCGCCCAGTACTTCGACTCGCCCGTCACTCCCGTTCATCGGGCACTCGCCGATGCCCGCGCCACCACGCACGTGCTGCACCGCTTGTTCGAACGCGTCGGGTCTTTCGGTGTGGTCACCTGGTCGGACCTGCGGGCATTCGTCTCGCGGGTATCGACCGAGCAGCGCGCGAAACGCCATCTCGCGGACGATCTTCCCACTGGGCCGGGCGTGTATACGTTCGTCGACGCTCAAGGCGCACCGCTATACATCGGAACGTCCCGCAACGTGCGTTCTCGTGTTCGCAGCTACTTCTCCGCTGCCGAACAACGCGCCCGCATGACGGAGATGATCGGCATCGCAAAGCAGGTGGAGGTAGTCCCGTGTTCGACGGCGCTGGAAGCCCGGATCCGCGAACTGCGCGCGATTTGCGTGCACCAACCGCGGTATAACCGCAAG
>CALKMY010000224.1 GCA_938091275.1 Candidatus Nanopelagicales bacterium
GGCGAAGGGGCAGCAGCCCTTGGTGTCCGAAGCGGTGCGAGGTGAGGGCGCGTTCCTCCTCGACGCTGACGGAAAGCGCTTCATGGTTGATGAACACCCGATGGCTGATCTTGCACCCCGAGATGTGGTCGCCAAAGCGATCATGCGGCGCATGCGCGAGTCGGGAGCAGCCCACGTATGGCTCGATGGCCGCGAGCTGGGCGCCGATACCTGGGTTCACCGATTCCCCACCATCCTCGAGTCGTGCCGGATGCGCGGGATTGATCCGGTGAGCGACCTCATTCCCGTCTCTCCGGCGCAGCATTACGCCTCCGGTGGTGTTGTCACCGACACCGACGGCCGTTCCACGATTTCTGGTTTGTACGCCTGCGGGGAGGTCGCGTGCTCCGGTGTTCATGGAGCCAATCGCCTGGCATCGAATTCCCTGCTGGAAGGGCTTGTCTTCGCTCGGCGGATAGCCGACGCGATCGAGGTCGATCGAACCGGGCGGGATGTTCCGGAGTCGAGTGATAACGATGTGGCCATGGGTGTGCTGGCCAACGACGTGCGTCGTACATTGCAGCAGACGATGGACGCGAACGCTGGTGTGTTGCGTAGTGCGCAGTCACTGGCGAGCTGCGCGCAATGGTTGGACGATGCCCTTGATCAGCCCGGCGGAACGCCACGCACGGAAGACTGGGAGACGACAAATCTGGCAACCGTCGCTCGCGTGCTCGTCGAACACGCTCAGGCTCGTGAGGAGTCACGAGGTTCGCACTGGCGAGAAGATCACCCAGATCCGCAGCCTGAGTGGCGGGTTCGCTTGGTGACGACGATGGATTCCCACGGGAGTCTCCACACGGTGCGTCGTGCCCCCGATTGGTTGCCTGGATCACTCGAGGACTCGGAGGTCTAAGTGCCGTACTCGACCCACGGATTGTCTGCCGAGACGATTGCGCTGCTCACAGACGCGGGCCTTCGTCCCCTCGATGTTGAATCGTTGGCTGTCCGGGCCCTGGAAGAAGATGTCGACGGAGGCGTTGATGTCACAACGGTGGCGACCGTGCCCATGGAGCAGCGTGGGCGCCTGGCTCTGGTGGCTCGCGGTGGTGGAGTCGTCGCCGGGCTTGTAGTGGCTCGAGCGATCTTCGAAGTGGTCTGCGGCGATGACATGACATGTGACGTGGGTGTCGAGGAAGGTTCCCCTGTTGAGCCCGACACGGAGTTGATGGCGGTGACATCGTCCACCCACAACCTCCTGCGGGCCGAACGGCCAGCGCTGAACGCAGTGAGCCACCTCAGTGGCATTGCGACCGCGACCCGCGCGTGGGTCGCGGCAATCGCCGACACCGATGCGAGTATTCGCGATACTCGCAAGACAACCCCGGGTCTGCGCGGCGTTGAAAAGTACGCGGTGCGTGCCGGTGGCGGTGTTAATCACCGCATGAATCTCGCCGATGCTGCCCTGGTGAAAGACAACCATGTGGAAGCGTCGGGTGGAGTAGATGAGGCCTTTCGCGCTGTGCGACGCGCGTTTCCCGAGATTCCCATCGAGGTGGAAGTCGACACCCTGGAGCAACTCGACGTAGCTATCGATGCGGGCGCTGACCTCATCCTGCTGGATAATTTCTCAGTGCAGGAAATGGCCGAAGCTGTTCGGCGGACATCGGGACGTGCGCTTTTGGAAGCATCCGGAGGGTTGACCCTTGACCAGGCGGCCGCTGTTGCCGCCACGGGGGTCGACTACCTTGCCGTAGGTGCATTGACGCACTCGTCCCCCGTGCTGGACATCGGCGCGGATCTAACCGTGGTCAGTGAGGAGAGCTGATGCTGCTGGCCGTCGATGTCGGAAACACGAACACTGTCCTGGGTCTGTTCACCGGGGATGAACTTGTGCGGTCGTGGCGAATTACGACGCACGCGCGTGCTACCGGTGACGAAATGGCATTGACGTTCCGAGGCCTATTGGACGAGCAGCCCGAGATCACGGGATTGGTGCTCTGCAGCACGGTGCCGAGCGTGCTGCATGAGTTACGTCCGATGTTGTCGTCCTTCTTCCACGAAATCCCGGTGGTGATTGTTGAGCCGGGAACAAAGACGGGCGTGCCGATCCTGACGGACAACCCCAAGGAAGTCGGTGCCGATCGCATCGTCAACACGCTCGCCGCCCATCAGCAGTTCGGTGGGCCGTGCATCGTCGTGGATTTCGGTACGTCCACCAACCTTGACGTGGTCTCAGCGCAGGGCGAATTTCTCGGCGGTGCCCTGGCCCCGGGTATCGACATCTCGCTTGAGGCGCTGTCCGCGAAGGCAGCGCAACTGCGGAAGGTCGAAGTCGTTCGTCCACGGTCACCTATCGGCAAGAACACGGTGGAGGCCTTGCAATCAGGTGCCGTCTTCGGATTTGCGGGACAGGTCGATGGTCTCGTTGATCGGATTATCGAGGAGATCGGACCGGTGACGGCGGTGGTGGCGACCGGGGGTCTGGCCTCTGTGGTCATCGGCGAATCGGAGACCATTACGCACCACGATCCTCACCTCACACTCACCGGCCTTCGGATGGTTTTCGAACGAAATGTGGGTTAGAGGAAGTCACATCGTCGTGACAGACGACGGTCGGAAGTGGGGTATCCAATAGCCTTGCCCATCGTGGACGGCAGTGACCTCGAGGATGACCTCCCCGAACAAATGCGGATCCGTCGCGCCAAGCGCGAAGAACTGCAGCGCCGAGGCATGGATCCCTACCCGGTGCAGTTGCCCATCACACATTCCATCGCTTCGGTGCGCTCAACCCATGGCGATTTAGAAACGGACACGGCATCCGGAGATGTCGCGGGGATCGTCGGGCGAGTGATTTTCTCGCGCAATACCGGAAAGTTGTGCTTCGCGACCTTGCGAGCCGGTGACGGCAACGAGATTCAGGCGATGCTGTCGCTCGACAAAGTGGGACCAGAAGCCCTCGACGCTTGGAAAGAGCTCGTGGATCTCGGGGATCAGGTCTTCGTTCATGGTGAAGTCATCACCTCTCGTCGCGGGGAGCTCTCGGTCTTGGCTGACGAGTGGCGTATGGCGTCGAAGTCCTTGCGACCGCTGCCTGTTGCCCACAAGCCGCTGAGTGAAGAGGCCCGGGTTCGACAACGCTATGTCGACCTCATCGTGCGGCCGGAGGCAGCGCAGATGGCCCGGCTGAGAGTCGAGGCGGTCGCCGCCTTGCGATCAGACCTCACGAGTCGCGGATATCTAGAGATCGAGACCCCCATGTTGCAGACGCAGCACGGCGGGGCTGCGGCTCGGCCATTCACAACGCACTCGAACGCGTTGGACATGGATCTGTTCTTGCGTATCGCTCCCGAACTCTTCTTGAAGCGCGCCGTTGTCGGTGGCTTGGAACGGGTCTTCGAGATCAATCGAAATTTTCGAAACGAAGGCGTTGACTCAAGTCATTCGCCGGAGTTCGCGATGCTCGAGTTCTACCAGGCGTATGCGGACTACCAAACGATGGCGACTATCACCCGAGAACTCGTCCAGGGTGTTGCTCGCCGAATCAGCGGTAGTGAGCAGGTTTCGCGCGCGGACGGATCGAGTATCGACCTGTCCGGTGAGTGGTCGATGATCGATCTGTATGACAGTGTCTCCGCTGCTGTCGGTGTCGACCTTTCTCCCCAGACACCGGTGTCCGAACTCGAAAAGCTATGCGAGCAGGCAGAGATTTCGGTCGCACCGACGTGGGTCGCGGGGAAGATGATCGAAGAGTTGTTTGAGCACTACGTCATTCCGTCGCTCAGCATGCCGACCTTCGTGATGGATTACCCCGTCGATACCTCGCCGTTGGTCCGGGCGCATCGATCCAAGCCAGGCGTTGTTGAGAAGTGGGACCTATACGTCGGCGGAGTCGAGCAAGCCACCGGGTATTCGGAACTAGTCGACCCTGTCATTCAGCGAGACAGGCTCACCGAGCAGGCGAGTCTGGCCGCCCGCGGAGATGACGAGGCCATGAGTGTCGACGAAGATTTCCTTCGGGCGCTGGAACACGGTATGCCGCCCTGTGGTGGCGTTGGATTGGGAATCGACCGTCTGCTGATGAACCTCACCGGTTACGGAATTCGGGAAACCATTTTGTTCCCGCTGGTGAAGCCGGAACGAAAGTGAACCCTCCCCGCATCCGCCCCGCTCGAACGCCGGACGTTCGCGCCATCCGTGGTCTGATCGACGAGTATTCCGGTGATGGCCACCTTCTTGCGAAGGCGGCCGTGACGATTTTCGAGGACATTCAAGAGTTCGTCGTCGTCGAAGTCGACGGCGAGGTAGTGGGCTGTGGTGCGCTGCACGTCATGTGGGAGGACCTGGCAGAGCTTCGAACCGTCGCTGTCGCCGGGACGCACGTGCGGTCGGGTATCGGCTCGATGATCGTTACTGAATTGATTCAGCGAGCACGAGACTTGGGTATCCGGCGGTTGTTCTGCCTCACATTTATGGTCGACTTCTTTGTCGAGCATGGATTCGATGAAATTGACGAGGCTCCGGTGGATCACGACGTATACGAGCAGTTGCTGCAGTCATATGACGAAGGTGTGGCCGAGTTTCTTGGCCTCGAGCGCGTGAAGCCCAACACCTTGGGCAATCATCGAATGCTGCTCGAACTTCGATAGAGAAAGCCGGCGACGACGTAGGGCAATCAGCCGGTGTTGCGTAAGCCCGTGGCGATTCCGTTGATGGTGACCGATAGGGCCCGCTGAAGTTCGATGTCAGGACCGGTCAAGCGGCGACTGCGCTCAAGAAGTGAGATCTGGAGAGAGTGCAGCGGGAGAAGATATG
>CALKMY010000225.1 GCA_938091275.1 Candidatus Nanopelagicales bacterium
TGGTGACGAATGTGGCGCGCATCAGCGAGCGTATCCGTACACGCCACGGGATTGGTCACGCACGAGATGGCCGGTCTCGAGTTCGATAACTCGGCGGCGCATTTGATCCACGATTTGAGAGTCGTGGGTCGACATGATCACAGTTGTTCCCAACCTGTTGATGCGGTCCAGCAATTTCATGATTCCGACCGAAGTATTCGGGTCCAGGTTTCCGGTCGGCTCGTCTGCGATCAGCAACATCGGGCGATTGACGAAGGCACGAGCGATGGCAACGCGCTGTTGCTCGCCACCGGACAACTCATCGGGTCGCCGCTCCATCTTGTCATCGAGACCGACCACTTCGAGTACTTCCGGCACGACCTTCCTGATGTGTGATCGCGGCTTTCCGATCACCTCGAGTGCGAAAGCGACATTCTCGAAAACACTTTTGTTGGGCAGTAGCCGAAAGTCCTGGAAGACCGTTCCGATCTGTCGACGTAGCGAGGGAATCTTCCAATTCGACAGGCGATTGAGTTCTTTGCCCAGCACCCAGACCTGCCCGGAGTTCGGCCGCTCTTCACGCAATACCAGCCGCAGGAACGTGGATTTTCCGGAGCCAGAGGGGCCCACCAGGAAGACGAACTCGCCCTTTTCGATTTCCAGCGACACGTCATCCAACGCCGGTCGGTTCTGGCTGGCGTAGGTCTTGCTGACGTGGTCGAAAAGAATCACGGTTGCCTCGGGGTTGGCGGTGGGCTTTCAAGGGTCGCTAGCAGTCTAAGCACACGCCCCCGTGAAGATGGTTAGGACGGGGCCGCCTGTTGCCGTCGCCACCGGATTCCCGATGCGATGAAGTCGTCGATCTCGCCGTCGAGGATCGCCTGGGTGTTTCCCGTTTCGAACTCTGTCCGAAGATCTTTAACCATTTGGTAGGGGTGCAGAACATACGAGCGCATTTGGTTACCCCAGGAGCCGAGGGAATCACCCTTCAGGGCATCAATCTTCGCCTGCTCCTCTTGCCGTCGCCGCTCGAGTAATTTCGCTTGCAAGATTCCCATGGCCGTCGCCTTGTTCTGCAGCTGCGACCGCTCGTTTTGACACGACACCACGATGCCCGTGGGGACGTGCGTAAGTCGGACCGCAGAGTCCGTTGTATTCACACCTTGCCCGCCCGGGCCACTCGATCGATACACATCCACCCGAAGGTCGTCCTCGGGGATATCAATGCTTTCCGTCTGCTCAACGACGGGAATTACTTCGACGCCGGCGAAAGATGTTTGTCGGCGTCCTTGGTTATCGAACGGTGAAATGCGCACCAAGCGGTGAGTTCCCTGCTCGACGGACAGAGTTCCGTAGGCGTAGGGAGCCTTCGCCGCGAAGGTCGCGGACTTGATACCCGCTTCCTCCGCATAGGACGTGTCATACATCTCCACTGCCCATCCATGCCTCTCGCAGTACCTGAGATACATGCGCATCAGCATCTCCGCCCAATCGGCCGCGTCGACTCCGCCCGCTTCCGATCGGATGGTGACAAGCGCCTCTCGATCGTCGTACTCCCCCGACAGCAACGTGCGCACTTCGAGATCGTTGATGTCCCGCTCGAGAGCATCGAGTTCCGCCAGCGCTTCGTCCTGCGCGCTCTGATCGTTCTCCGCCTCTGCCAGCTCGAAAAGGACTGGAAGGTCATCGGCGCGGGATCTCAGTTGTGTCATTCGTCGCAGCTCTCCTTGCAAGAATGACAATCGGGATGTGACCTTTTGTGCATTCGCCTGGTCGTCCCACAAGTTGGGCACCGATGCCGCTATTTCCAATTCTCCGATTTCGGCCTGCGTCGATTCGATGTCGAAGACCTTCTCCACATTGGCGAGTGTCGCCACGACCGTGGAGATCCGGTCATCGGTTTCAAGAGAGGCCACGAGGCGCAAGACTACGGCTCAGCCGCCTTCCTAGCCGACGTAGTCCAATCGACCGGAGGATTCCACGGTGATGGTCGCCTCGATCGGCCAAAAGGCGGTCCGGATGGGCGCCTGCAGCACTGCCGTGACCGTTATCGGTGAAGCCGTCAGAGCAACCACTTCCAGGCCATCGATGGTGTCGTCGATCTGCGCCTGTTCGATCTGACGCAGGGCCAGTGATTGAGCGTTGGAAGGAACCAGGGTCGTTGCCGTTGTGGCACCGCGCAGGTAATACGTCGCGAGATCTATTCCCTGACTGCCCGCAAGCACCGCGGCATCTGCTCGTGCCTGAAGCACCGAGCGCTGATGGAAGGCCATCGATGCGTCCGTGACCACGGAGATCGCCACAAGAAGCACTCCGATAAGCCCAATGCCCAACAGCAGCACGCTGCCGTCCTCTGCAGTTTCTCGCTTCATCGTGCTCCCGACGGTCGATAGCTGTCCACCACGAATTCCTGTGAGGCGGCGATCGGCACGTGGACAAGTGAATGGAAGGTCGCGGGAAGCCACGGCAGCGGCATGTCCCATTCCAAAACCGCCCGAATGCGACTTCCCGGTTCGAGGCACCCACCGAGCGAGCAATGGAATGTCAAAGATTCCTCCGGGAGATCGAGATGACGATCGGAGAAAGCGATCTGGGCGGCCTGCCGGGCCCGATACTCGCCGCTTACCGAGGAAATATCACGGGAGTAGACGCGCGACGCCTCGCGCACGGCAGATTGCGCGGCCGAACGTGCACCGAGAACATCGGCAAGAGCGATGAGCACATAGGCGAGAGGAATCATGATGCCGACGGCTACAACGATGAATTCGGGAATCGCCGCCCCGGTGTCGTCGCGCATCGTCACTCCACGGCGAAGCCCGGGACCAACTCACTTCCCGATTCGAGGAGCGAACGGCCGGTCACCGTCATCGTTGTAGGACCGAACATGCCAACGAGGGGTAGGTCGAGCGTCATGTCCACCGCTGCGACAGGTACTGGCCCCTCGCGGTCAATTCGTGCGTGGGTGCTTCGGAGGGCAGGTGCCGCGATCGACTGACGCAACACGCGCTCGGCCCGCGCTTTGCCCTGGGAAAGATCTCCGTTCGTCATCGCCGCAACGCGAGCACCTTGTGACGCTGCACCGACGGCAACTTCCCTGACGTGCAGGACAAGTGCGAGTTGCAACACCGCAAGGGCAACGACGAGCAGCAGAGGTGTGACCAGCGCGAACTCGACAGGGGCGGCACCGTCATCGGCCCGTAGCCGATCAACAAGCGCACCTGTCACGGTCACGGCTGCGAGACACTCGAAATCGCTCGATCAAGCACCGCTGTCAGTTGATCATCGGCGATGAGCCAGATCGCCGTCACCAGTCCGGCGGTCATGACGGTCACCAAGACCCAACCGGGGACATCCCCACGTTCTCCGTCGGCAAATTCGTCGATCCAGGCGGCAACACGGATATACAGCTGGCGGGATATGTTCATTGTTCATCCTTTCGGTTGTTGTGATTACGACACGAGGGCCTCGAGGCCACGAAGGCCAGGAAAGAGGGCAATAGCAACGACCGTCGGCAGGATGAGGAAGACGACGGGAATAAGCATCACGACGTCTTTCTTTCCGGCCTGCTCGATGAGCGCTTGCTGTTGAAGGATCCGTGCATCACGTGCTTGCGCCCGAACGACGCCCACCAGGGGCGTTCCTCGCTCAAGAGAGATCACCAGACCATCGACAAATCGCTCGACTGCCGGCACATCCATTCGGTCCGACGCCGACCGAAGGGCACGCTCCAGCGGAATACCCGTCGATGCCTCGGCTACGACAACACCTAATTCGTCGCCTAGGTCTCCCCGGATCATGCCGCTAACACGATGCAGAGCAGGGATCATCGACTCGCCGGCAGCTACCGCGAATGCCAACAGTTCGGCAACATCGGGAAGTTGCTCCTCGATTCGGGCCCGACGTCTCGTGGCCTGTCGGGCGATTCGACGGTCGAGAAAGAGGACACCGAGAGCGGCCCCGATGGCAGGCAACAGGACGAGTGCCGCCGGTGAGGAGCCACGCAGGATGCTCCACCAGGCGACGACAATGCCGACCCCGAGTCCGCACCCTCCCCACGCGAGCTGATCCCAGCGAAGCTGCGCGATTCCTCCGCTTCGCCCGGCAGTCGCAAGACGACGTGACACCGAGTCCGAGGTTTGCAACATTCGCGGCCGAATAAGCGCGACATACGCGCTTATCGGACCGGACTTCTGGTGATCCAGGGCCAGAGTTCCTCGGTGGAGACCGACGCGAACAGGTATCGAAGGGGGCGCGGTGGCGCGAACGCGGCTGATGACGGTCAAGAGACCGGACATCGCCATAAGACCGATCAGCGATCCCATGAGTGCGCTGCTCATGCCAGCACTCGCTCCGGCAGCCGGAGCCTGCCGAGCCGCTTCATTAACCGGTAAGCGATGACCGACACCACGGCACACGCCACCAAGAGAAGCGTCCCTGACCATGACGTGAAAGCGGCTACCGCCTCCGGTCGGGTACACAACAACGCAAGTGTCAGCCACGGAGCCGCAACGGATACGCGAGCAGCGTTAACAGTCCACGATTGACGAGCGGCTATATCTCCACGCGTCCGCAAGTCCTCCCGGAGCAGACCACTGAGTGTCCGCAAGACATTGCCGAGATCGCTGCCGCCAACGTCACGTGCGATACGCAACGACGCACATACGCGATCGGCGACCGGGTCCGCCAACGCGTCTTGCAGCGCGTCGAGTGCATCCGGAAAGGAACCCCGGACCCGGTATTCGGCATCGAACTCAGCAAAGGACATCCGCAACGGTTCGGGGCCTCGTCGGGACAAATCGGCCACTGCTTCCGGTAAGGACAGGCCGGCACGAATAGCCGAGGTGAGCTGATCGACCGCATCTGGCCACGCCTCCTGACGGGCCTTGATCTGCTGGTTCACGCGCCGCCGCAAGAGAAGCACCGGCACACTTGCTGCCGCAAGGCCTGCGAGAAGGGCGACCACTGGCACCGCCGTCACGATCACGGTGACCGTGAACACCACCATCGCCGACCCAACGCTGGCCCCCACGAGGCCGGTTCGGGACAGGCGAGCGATGCCTGCCGCGTGGATGAGTGCATCTAGTCGACCAACCCGACGACTCGGGCGGCGGCGCTCGGGTCTGCCGCTCGTGTAGGCGAGGAAGATCAACAGGAGCCCAACTCCCACACCCAGACCGATGATCGCTCCCATCAGGCAGCCGCCACCCGCTGCGAACGTGCGCGCGAGGCGCTAGAAGCATCGGGGTCAGATATACGCGAATCAGTTGCCCGCGGGTCCGTTGCGAGTAGCGCCATGACATCGAAACCATGGCGACGGTAGTGATCAACGCGCGCGGGAAATCCTCGCTCTCGCACTAAGCCCTCGCCGCGGTCCGCGAAGATGCTCGCCAATTCGATCGTTCCCGACTCGACTCGACCTGTTAGCGCAGATATTTCGGTCACATACCGTCGGCCACGAACGTCTGTTGCGACGTGCACGACTAAATCCACACTCGATGCGACGGTGGGGACCACGAAGTCGCCCGGGATGTTCTGTCCCGCGAGCAGTGGCAGCGTGCACAACTTCGTCACCGCTTCTCGAGCGCTATTCGCGTGGAGAGTGCTCATCGATGGCATTCCCGAATTCATTGCGACCAGCAGATCAAGCGACTCTGCTTGCCGCACTTCTCCCACGATCAAGCGCGTGGGGCGCATCCGTAACGCCTCCCGGATCAAGCGCCGCAAGGGAATCTCGCCCGTGCCTTCCAAGCTCGCATCGCGGGTCTGCATCGCGATCCAGTCCGGGTGATTGCAGCGTATTTCGAAGACTTCTTCGCAGGTGATGATTCGTTCACGCACAGGGACAGACCCCAGAAGACCGTTCAACAAAGTGGTCTTTCCCGCTTGCGTGCCGCCCGCAACAACGATGTTCGACCCCGACACCACCGAGGCCTCCAAGAAGGTCGCCGCGTGCGCCGTCAACGTTCCCGCATGCACCAGATCGTGAATCGTGCTTGGGCGGATCACGAACCGGCGAATGTTGACGGCCCAGTGATCGCGGGTCACGTCCGGAATCACCACGTGCAACCGGCTTCCATCGGGCAAGGTCGCGTCGACGAAAGGCTGGGAAAGGTCAAGTCTGCGTCCGGACCATCGCAGCATGCGTTCCACGAGATCGCGAACCTGGGCCGCGGTCATGACGATGGGCGTCAATTCACTCACGCCTGTGCGAGCGACGAAAACGCGACCCGGCTCATTGATCCATATCTCTTCGACGGTGCCATCGTCGAAGAACGGCTGCAAGGGGCCGAATCCGCAGATGGAATGCTGGACGGCCGTGACCACGGCAGCGACATCAGATGCGACGGACGGCTGTTCTTCGTGCGTGCCGCAACTGCCGATAACGACGTCAGCGCCGATTCTTTCGATGATCGACAACACCTGGGTTCCATCGTGCATCGGGTCGAGGCGAAGAGCCCGCACTTCGGCACGAACTCGTTCCTCGACCTGCGCGCACCAATGAGCGTGTTGCTGCACCGACGACCCCTTTCGCAGTCGTCATCGACGCTACGTCGCCACGTCGGGCTCGTGGAATATGCGAAATCGCCCTGTGGAAAACCGGAGAGGGCAGGGCTCGCGACTACTACGAGTCGAGAGTTGGCGCGATGAAGCGATCCCAGGCCGCTTCGACGAACTCCGGGTGCTCCATCTGGGCCACATGCCCGCTGTCCGGGAGGACCACCACGTGGGCGTTCGGGAAATGCTTCGTTGCTCGATGGGCAGTTCGAGAGTCGACCAGCGGATCTTGACGCCCGTAGATGAGCAGGGTGGGGGTCTGCACTCTCTCGGCTAACTTCCATGGCCGCTGCGGGCCGGGGTCGAAGTAGGTCCGCAGCAAGCCTCGCAAGGAACTCAAGAATGCGTCATTCGCGTACGGCCGGGCATCGCGGGCTTCCACCTCACCGATGGCTTCACTCAATCGATCCGCCGGCATTCGGGAGGGGTCGGCGAACGTGCCATCGATCGTCGCCTGCACGCGCTCTTTGGGACTGGTCGTCTCCACGAACTTGGGAACCAACCGCTCCCCGACCCCGGGAACCGAGATCACCGGAAGGTGGACGTTGCCCTTGGTGGCGTATTTCAGACTCGGCAATGCGGGTGAAATCAACGTCACCGATCGCACAAGATCCGGTCGACGCGCGGCCAATTGCACGGAGACAGCGCCACCCATCGAATTTCCGAACAGGTGCACAGGACGCAGATCGCGCTCAAGGATGAAGTCAGCCGCGGCTCGCGCATGCCCACTGGGCGTCATGTCGCCGTCGCGAGGAGGCGGTGACGAGCCGAAGCCGTGCAGGTCCAACGCGTAGCAATCCAAACGGTTACTCATGCGGCCCATGAAGTCCGTCCAATTCAAAGCAGAGCCGCCGAGTCCATGGAGAAAAAGCGCCGCAGGAGCATCCGTCTGCAACGACGGGGCGTGCCGATAGAACAAGGTCCGCTGAGCCAGCAGCGCCTCGTGTCGATCAAAAGGCCGTTCCGGCCGCAGCACCGTCGTCACGATCGAAGATTACGACGGTTGAATCCCCACAAGCCAAGGGCACCGACGATGAGGGTGGCGCCCAGCAGAACAGCGAAGGACGTCCACGGCATCGACTCCGCCAGCGCTTCGCCGACGTCGTACCAGTACCAGGGGGTCAGAACCCGCCAGGGCTCTAGCCACTCGATCGATTTTCCGAATCCATCGAGGAGGTAGGTCACGAACGCCAGTCCGGCCGCCACTCCTACGCCCGCGGCACGGCGACCGATGCTTGCCGACACCGTCATCGCGAGCATTCCCAAGAAGAGAACGAAGGCGAACAACTGGGCCGTCGCGGCCCACAGATTCGCCGCGGGAACCTTCAGCTCCGACCAGTCCGCCAGCGCGATGACGGGTACCGCAACGGCGATCGCCAGAACAGCGATACCCAACGCGACACCGACAACTTTCTGCACGTAGAGCGCTGTCCGGCTGATCGGCTGGGCCAGCAGCAGGTCGAGCGTGTGGTCCTCTTCTTCGCCCGCCAACGTCGATGTCGATCGTCCGATGGCGAAGACGAGGAGAACCGCCGGCATGAAGAAGGAGTACATCTCCGCCGACAGGTAACCCACCGGGGTGCCGAGGTCGGCGCCACCAATCAGACCTTGCAGCGACTCCGGCAGGCTGCTGAAGACCTCTTCGTACGCGGCATCTCCCGCGATGGATTTGTAGAAGGAAGCGACGAGAGTTGAGAGCAGTACGACTCCGACTGTCCACCACAGCAATGATCGCCATCGAAGACGCAGATCGGAAACAAGCAGCGACATCGGCCTACTCACCAACCTTCGGTGCGTAGCGTTCATCTGAATAGAAGTCCAGGAGGACTTCATCGAGTTCGCCGCCGACGGATTCGATCGACTGCACGGAGTGTTCCGCCAGCGCCTTAATGATCCGATCGACCCCTCCGGTGAAAGTCGCGTCGATCACCGCGTCTGCCGCATGCGCATCGACGCCCGGCAGCCGAGCGAGACTGTCACGGCAAGCATCGGTTGCATTCGCGTCCACTGTCCGAATGCGAATACGTTGTCGCGCCCGTGCACGCAACTGATCGATCGTCTCTACCGCGACCAATCGGCCTTCCCGAAGGACGGCAACACGGTCAGCGAGATCTTCGAGTTCGGACATCACGTGACTGGAGAGGACAACGGCGGTTCCATCCTTGGTCACTTCGTCGACGAGGACGGCGAATTCTCTCTGCAACAACGGGTCGAGCCCGGATGTCGGCTCGTCGAGCAGTAGGACTCGGGCGTTCTTGGCGAAGGCGAGTGCCAAGCCGACCTTCTGCCGGTTGCCCTTGGACAACGTGCCCACGGGCCTGGTCAGGTCGACCCCGAGGCGCTTGGTGAGTGATTCCACCCGAGTCGGATCCAACCCACCACCGGCCGCACTGAATCGTCGCAGGAGGGCCTTGCCGGTCAGCCGGCCCGGCAAGGACAAATCTCCCGGCAGGTAGGCCACGTTGGCTCGAGCACGCCGGTCTTTCGAACTCGTCGTAACAATGTCGATCGAGCCCTGTTGTGGGTGAACAAGGTCGAGCACCGCCCGCAGCAACGTCGTCTTGCCCGACCCGTTCGGGCCCAGAAGCCCCGTGACCTGTCCTGCCGTCACGGATAGCGAGACGTCTTCGATCCCCCGGGCCGAGCCATACATGACCGTGACGCCCCGCATATCGAGGACGATCTCGGGCTCAGCCGCACTCACACAACAAGAGTACGACGCACGGGGGCTAACCTGAACGGATGACCGATCCTGCTTCGGACACTTCTGTGCCCACGGACGCTTCTGGCACAAAGGGGACGCGGATGCCGCGCGAGCAGCGGCGCGAGCAGGTCATGACGCAGGCGCGCAAGGTATTCATGGAACGCGGCTATCACGCCGCCGGAATGGACGAGATTG
>CALKMY010000226.1 GCA_938091275.1 Candidatus Nanopelagicales bacterium
GCGGGAGTCGTCCAACCGGTGATGGTGCGCGCGACGGTGGGCGTCGAAGCGCACACGCACGAATTCATCGCCACCGCGCACGAAGACCAGAAGTTCGGTCTGTCGGCGGAGACGGGGGCTGCGGAAGAGGCCGTTCGCAGAATCGCGAAGTTGCCGAGCCTTTCGCTGGTGGGTCTGCACTCGCACATCGGCTCCCAGATTTTCGACTCGTCCGGGTTCGAGGTGGCCGCGGGTCGGATAGTCGCGCTCGCCCAGCGACTGCACGAGGAAGAAGGAATCGACATCGCCGAACTCAACCTCGGGGGCGGCATGGGTATCGCGTACGTGGACAGCGACGATCCGATCAACGTCGCGGATATGGCAGCGCAGATTGGGCGAATAGTGTCGCGAGCGTGCGCCGATGCAGGAATTGACGAACCGACGTTGGCTTTCGAGCCCGGCCGGGCGATCGTCGGTCCGGCGGGAATAACCCTCTATGAAGTCGGGACGATTAAGCCGGTAGAACTTGATAGCGGTGTCGTCCGCACCTACGTATCTGTCGACGGCGGCATGAGCGACAACATCAGAACTGCCCTCTACGGCGCCGAATACAGCGTCCGACTCGCCTCGCGCTCATCCTCGGCTCCGCCGATGTTGTGCCGAGTCGTGGGCAAGCATTGCGAATCGGGTGATGTGGTCGTGCGTGATGCGTGGCTTCCCGAAGACTTAGCTCCCGGCGATCTGCTGGCTGTCGCGGCCACGGGTGCCTACTGCCGGTCCATGGCGTCGAACTACAACTACCTCACTCGCCCGGGGGTGGTCGGGGTTCGCGACGGCACATCATCAACGATCATCCGACGTGAAACGATGGAGGACCTTCTCGGTCTCGATACGCACGCCTGACCGGGGCGACGGCGAGCCGAACGCACACAACGAAGACGAGCACGAGGGAGACAGGGAGCGGTCATGGCACGTGAAGAGGTAACGGTTGCCCTCCTCGGGGGCGGAACCGTCGGCACCTCGGTCGTGGAGCTGCTCACCGAGCACGCCGAGGATTTTCGCGAACGCATCGGAGCTCCTGTGAGGCTCACGGCGGTTGCCGTTCGGGACGCCGGCAAGGCCCGGCCGGGTATTCCTTCTGAGCTGATCACCGACGACGCCGTTGCCGTCGCTTCATCCGGGGTCGACATCGTCGTGGAGCTCATGGGGGGAATAGAGCCTGCGCGCGAATGCATCCTGGCAGCCATGGCGGCGGGTTCGAGCGTCGTGACCGCGAACAAGGCCCTGCTGGCCGAAGACGGTGCCCGTCTGTTCAAAGCGGCTGAGCAACACGAGGTCGATTTGTCTTTCGAAGCTTCGGTTGCGGGAGCTATTCCACTGTTGCGCCCCTTGCGAGAGTCGCTGGCTGGTGATCGTGTCCGCAAAGTCATGGGCATCGTCAACGGCACCACCAACTTCATGCTCACCAAGATGGATGAGGAGGGCGTGGAGTACGCCGACGTTTTCGCCGAGGCCGACGCCCTCGGATACTTGGAATCCGATCCGTCGCTGGATGTGGACGGCCATGACGCCGCGGCAAAGGCCGCGATCCTGGCCGAGTTGGCCTTCCATACGCGGGTGACGTTGGCTGATGTGCACGTCGAGGGGATCGCTGATGTGACGGCTGACGATATGGCGGCCGCGCGGGATATGGGTTTTGTGATCAAGTTGCTCGCCATCGCCGAGAAGATCGATGGCTCTGAAGACTCGGGCGTGATCGTGCGAGTGCACCCGACCATGCTGCCGCGTACCCATCCACTGGCCGCGGTCCGTGAATCGTTCAACGCGGTTTTCGTCGAAGCGGACGCGGCCGGTCAGTTGATGTTCTACGGGCGTGGCGCTGGCGGCCACCCCACCGCGAGTGCTGTGCTCGGGGATCTCGTTGCTGCGGCGCGGAACCGGGTAAGCGGCAGTCGGGGGCCGGGGGAGAGTACGTATACGGCACTGCCCGTGCTGCCCATTGGGCGCGCTTACACCGAGTACTACGTGAACCTCGATGTCGCCGACCGTCCCGGTGTCCTTGCCAGTGTCGCGACTGCCTTCGCCGAAAACGGCGTGAGCATCCAGGTGGTCCACCAAGAGGGTCACGGTGACGATGCCGGGCTTGTCGTTCGGACGCATCTGGCCACGGACGCGGCACTCGAGGCGACCGTCGAGCAATTGCGTGGACTGGACACTGTGCGCCGCGTTGTCGGTGTGATGCGCGTCGAGGGAGACGAGCAGCCGTGACTGGGGCGCATCAGTGGCGCGGGGTGATCGAGGAATACCGCGACCGACTGCCGGTGAGCACGAAGACGCCCGTGGTGTCACTGCGGGAAGGTGGCACGCCCCTGGTGTACGCGTGCTCGCTCAGTGAAACGCTCGAGTGTGAGGTGTGGCTGAAGTTCGAGGGTGCCAACCCGACCGGATCGTTCAAGGACCGCGGGATGACGATGGCCATCAGCAAGGCCGCAGAAGATGGCGCCCGGGCGGTGATCTGCGCGTCGACCGGCAACACCTCGGCGAGTGCATCGGCGTACGCCGTCAAGGCCGGCATG
>CALKMY010000227.1 GCA_938091275.1 Candidatus Nanopelagicales bacterium
ACCGAGGGTTTGTCCATGCCGCACGCCGCCGAGGATTCGCACGGCGTCGGCCTCGAATTTCATGCGTGCGCCACGGCCCGCGCCGAGTCGACGCCGGGCGAGGTCATGCTCGATGTCGCTACTGGACACCTCGACATGCGCTGGGATTCCCTCCACGATTGCCGTGAGGGCCTGCCCGTGCGATTCACCCGCCGTCAGCCATCGGACCATGGTGGAAGTCTGTCAGGTGTGAACGTCACCCTTACCTGCACCTCCGTCCGGCGCGCACTCAGCCGACCGATCCGAGTGCCGCGGCACCGGCGACGATCACACCGAGGCCCATGAAGGGTCCGAACGGGACGGGATGCTCGCGCCGCCACCCGCGCAGCAGCCACCCACCAGTGACGACGACTCCGGCGAGGACAAACGCGGCCACATGCCCCCACCACACTGCGCTCCAGCTGATCGTGCCCAGCATCCAGCCGGTGACGAGGGCGAACTTGACATCTCCCATCCCGATTCCGCCGGTGACGTGCCCGATGGCGAAACACGCAGCCGCCGCCACGCTGGCGACGGCAGGCGTGACGATCTCAGTGATGTCGGAGATGACGATGGCATGCATGAGGGTCGCGATAACGCATCCGGCGAAACAGACGGCGACCATCCGATTAGGGAGCCGATGCTCTCGAATATCGAGCCGGGCAAGCGCCAGGGCCCACCCGATGAACCACAACCACAAGGCGATCGTCGTAGCCATCTCGCCGACGTGTGCATCCACCATTCGACGGTAGAAACCGGAGATGGATCAGCGCTAGGGGCGACGTCCGTCTGTGGATAGCGAGGCCCGCATCACCTGAACGACACGGGCCAGATTCGCATCGGTCACGGCACCGGTCATCAAGCGCACTTGGTCCACCGCCTGCCACAGCAGCATGTCTCGGCCGCTGGCGACGGGTGCTGTGGGGGCATGGTGAGCCCACGCGTGGGCCAACGGGGTCGGCCAGGGGTGATAGCTGGCGTCCAAGAGCGCGGTGGAGCCGATCCGTTCGGCGTCCACATCCGCCGCCCACGTGGCTGCGGTGTCGGCCGGCAGGGTGCTAATGAGCAGATCCTCGTCGCCCCACTGCACGCCGAGGTCCGTTCCGTGGCTCGAACAACCCAGGTCGCGAGCCAGGCGGACCACCTCGTCGGCAGCCTCCGGTCGGCGGGCGTGAACGACGATGCTCGTTGCGCCCATGTCGGCCACGGCCGCCACGGCGCTGCGCGCGGTTGCACCTGCACCCAGAATGCGAACCCGCTCGAGACGGTCGACACCGACATCGCCAAGCGCGGAACAAATGCCGGGGATGTCGGTGTTGGTGGCCCGCCACGTTGACGAGTCGGCTGCTCGCCACACGGTGTTCGCGGAATGCACGCGGCGTGCTCGATCATCCACATCCTCGACAACGTCGAGAACGACTTCCTTCAACGGCATGGTCAAGCTCAGTCCCCGCCATTGCTCGTCGAGGCCGGCGAAGAATGCGGCGAAGTTCCGGTCGTTGCACTCGATCGCGTCGTACGTCCAATCCAGGCCCAGCTCGGCGTAGGCCGCGCGATGCAGGTCCGGGGAACGACTGTGGGATATCGGCGAGCCAAGAACGGCGGCGCGGTGCATCAACCGTTCTCCGCTAGGTACTCCTGCAACTGAGACTTGAGCTTCAGGAATCGGTCGTAGTCGCGGGCAAACTTCGTTTCCCGGGTGTCCGGATTGACCGTGACGAAGTACAGCCACTTAGCCTTCGCCGGATCCAGCGCCGCCTCCAAGGCAGCCTCACCCGGTGAGTTGATCGGAGTTGGAGGAAGGCCGGTGTTTTGGTACGTGTTGTATTCCGATTCCGTTTCCAACTGCTCAGCCGACAGTTGGAGTTCGGTGATGCCAAGGGCATAGGACACCGTCGAGTCAAATTGCAACGGCATCCCATCATCGAGTCGGTTGTATACGACGGCAGCGGCTTTACGCATGTCTTCGGGAAGGACCTCTGCCTGCACCAGTGAGGCGACGATCAGCACCTCATACGGGGTGCGTCCGATCTCTTCCGCGCGTGCAACGAGGTCCAAAGACTGCGCCGACTCATCGAACCTCTCCACGAGAGTAGACAAGATCTGTTCTGCGGTTTCGTCGCCGGCGAGGTCATACGTGGCGGGGAACATGAAGCCTTCAGGCCGCTGCTCTGCCCACGAAGGCAGGGGCAGGACTCCCGGGTTGTCCAGGACCTGCTCGAACTCCGAGCGCGGCAGTCCGGATGACTCTGTAGCGATGTCGACGGTCTGGGGTAGTCGAAGGCCTTCGGGAAGCACCAGTCGACTGTCTGCCCGGGACGCCGGGTCCAGCATCAAGATCACCGCGCTGGATCCACTCATCTGACGTCGCAGGGTGTACTTCCCGGGGCCAATGAATGCGGCGTCTTCGTTCGCCTCGGCTGCATCGACGAAGGCTTGAACGGACAGCACCACTCCCGCATCTGCCAGGGTCTGGCCGATGGCGGTCAAGGTGTCCCCACGGGCCACGATGATTTCGACCTGCCCGGTGCCGTCGCCGACGTAATCGACTTGGGCTGTTGTCCCGCTGGTGAAGCCCGAGACGAACGACCACGTTCCCCACGCGAGGGCAGCAACCGCCAGCAGTACGGCGATCCCGGTGATTCGCCGTGCCCAACTCGATGCGTTTCGCGACGGCGGCAGCTGATCCGCTTCACTGAAGAACTCGTCGACCTGCGTCATGGAAGGACCTCGCCGGGAGGCTGTCCGCTCGACTTTTCGGCATCGAGGGCATGCTGCAAAACGACGGACGCGGCGGCGCTGTCGATCATGCCTCGACTCTTTCGTATCGAGACGCCTTGATCGTGGAAGCCACGCTGGGCTTCCACGGTCGAAAGTCGCTCATCGACCAAACGCACGGGGAAATCCACTGCTGACGCGATCTTCAAGGCAAAGCTTCGTGCCGCCTGAGCCGCTGCCCCCTCGTTGCCGTCGAGGCCTCGTGGCAGCCCAATCACGATCTCGATTGGCTCCACCTCAGCAATGAGATCCCTCAGCGCTTCACCATCGTCGGCAAGAACGGGTTCGTGCGGACTGGCCAAGATTCCGTCGGGGTCACATACGGCGACGCCGATCCGGACAGATCCCGGATCGAAAGCTATTCGGCGTCCGCGTCGCATGATGAGTGGTCGCCCTCCTACCCCCGCGCGCGAACGATCGCGGCACCAACGTCGGCGAAGGCGGCCTCGATCTGGGCAGGGTCTCCTCCCCCACCTTGAGCCATATCGTCCTTGCCACCACCGCGACCACCCATACGTTCCGTCACCGTGGTCATCACCTCACCCGCTCGGATCCCCGCCGCTACCGCCGCCGGAGTGCAGGCGACGACGATCGCCGTGGTGTCCTCGGCAACAGTCGCACCGACATAAACGCCGGCCAGATCCGAAGGCGCCCGAGACTTTGCGTGCTGGGCCAGTTCGCGTAACTCCTTGCCCCCCACGCCGTCCGGCGCCTGGAAAGTCCACAGTCGAATCCCAGCGACCTCGACGCCCTCGCCCATCAGTGCTCCGGCGTTCGAGAGCAGATCAGCCGACTTGAACCGCGCTAACTCGCGTTCGGCGTCCTTCAACGACGCGATGGTGCGCTCCACGCGAGAGATCACCTCGTCCCGCGGCGCCTTCACCAGGTCAGACAAGCGCTGCACCAGCAGGTGTTCAGCGGCGAGATGCTGGTAGGCGTCGACACCGACAAGCGCCTCCACCCGTCGGATCCCGGCTCCAATCGATCCTTCGGACAGGAACGACACCACTCCGAGTTGACCCGAGCGCTGTGCGTGGGTCCCTCCGCAAAGTTCGTGGGCCCAGTCGCCGACCGAGATAACGCGAACCTCAGACCCGTACTTCTCACCGAACAACGCCATGGCACCCATCGCCCGAGCTTCATCCTGCGTCATCAGTTGCGCGTGAACTTCGAGGTCTTCGATCAGCAGCTCGTTAACGCGCGCCTCGACGTCACGCAGGACCGACCCCGATACCGGTTCAGGACTGGGAAAGTCGAACCGCAACCTTCCGGGAGCATTCTCCGATCCCATCTGGGTGGCGGTCTCACCCAACTGCTCTCGAAATGCTCGATGGATCATGTGGGTGGCGGTATGGGCTCGCGAAATCGCCTTACGGCGGTGCACATCCACCTGCGCGACAACGGCGTCGCCCTGCGTGATCTGTCCTTGTCGCACTTCCCCGCGATGAACGAACAATCCGGGTACCGGCGACTGTACGTCATACACCTCGAACAGCGATCCGTCCGCCGTGGTGATCGAACCGTGGTCGCCGAGTTGCCCACCGGCTTCGGCGTAGAACGGGGTCCGATCCACGATGAGTTCCGCGTGTTGGCCCGCTGACACGACGGGTGTGGACTCACCGTCAGTCACGATGCCCACCACGACCGATTCAGTCGTGACCTCGTTGTACCCGACGAACGATGTCGATCCGTCGCGTTCGAGAAAGTCCCGGTACGCGGTGGTCGCGGCGAAACCGCTCTTGCGAGCGGCGGCGTCGGCTTTCGCTCGCTCCCGTTGTTGCGCCATCAGGGTGCGGAACCCCTCTTCATCGACCTCCAGGCCTTGCTCGGAGGCCATCTCGAGGGTGAGGTCGATCGGGAAGCCATAGGTGTCATGCAGGGAGAACGCCTGCTCACCGGGCAACACGGTCGACCCGGACTGCTTGGCCTCGGCGACCGCTGTTTCGAACAACACGGTTCCGGTACGTAACGTCGTCTCGAACGTGGATTCCTCCCCGATGGCGACGCTGCGAATCCGCTCGACTTCGTCGTTCAACTCTGGGTACTGGGGCGCCATGGCCTGGACGGTCGCATCGATCAGCTGCGACATCGTCGGCTCTCCTGCCCCCAGGATGCGCATGTTGCGAATCACCCGTCGCATCAGGCGTCGAAGCACGTACCCCCGACCTTCGTTGCCGGGTACAACTCCGTCACCGATCAGGAACGTGCAGGTTCGAGCGTGATCGGCAACCACCCGCAACGCAACATCATCGCGTTCGGACTTTCCATACCGGGCACCGGTCAATTCGCTCGCGGTGTCCAGGATGCTCCGTGTCGTGTCGATCTCATAGATGTTGTCGACGCCCTGCAGCAGGGCCGCCATTCGTTCGAGCCCCATTCCGGTATCGATGTTCTTATTCGGAAGCTCGTTTAAAATGGGGTAGTCCTCTTTGGCCGGACCTGCACCTCGCTCGAATTGCATGAAGACCAGGTTCCACACTTCGAGGTAGCGGTTCTCGTCGGCTATGGGACCTCCCTCGATGCCGTACTCAGGTCCTCGGTCGTAGTAGATCTCCGAACAGGGTCCGCACGGCCCGGGCACTCCCATAGACCAGTAGTTGTCGGCCTGCCCGCGTCGCTGAATGCGATCCAACGGAAGACCCACATCCCGGTGCCAGATATCGATGGCCTCGTCGTCGTCGAGATACACCGTGACCCACAGTCGGGACTCATCGAATCCGTAGCCACCGTCGGCGACCGGCTTGGTGAGCAACTCCCACGCGAAGGGAATCGCCCCTTCCTTGAAGTAGTCACCGAAGGAGAAATTGCCGGCCATCTGAAAAAACGATGCGTGACGCGTGGTCTTGCCGACTTCTTCGATGTCCAACGTGCGCACGACCTTCTGCGCGCTGGTAGCACGGGGGTACGGCGGAGGTGCTTCGCCAAGGAAGTATGGCTTGAAGGGCACCATGCCGGCGTTGACGAACAGCAGGGTCGGATCATCCAGCAGTAGCGACGCCGAGGGCACGATCTCATGACCGTTATCGGCGAAGTACTTCAAGAATCGCGTCCGGATTTCCGCGGACTCCATCAGCTGCGGCCTCCGGGATCAATGCCATCTGACCGACCTGGCTGCTGCCCGCGGTCTGATTGTTGCCCGCGGCTTGATTGTTGCCCGCGATCAGCGATCACGGCGGAGAGCCGATGCGCCGCCTGGGTCGTGTTGAGCGCCGCCTGCTGAATGGTGAGCGCCACACCCTGATCACGAGCCTGGTCGAGCCACTCGCTGCTCTTGCGGTAGGCCCAAATGCCTCCGGCTGCACCGATCGCGGTCCATACAAGTCGTCGCACGTGACACAGCCTATGCGTCGACCGATCCACCCTCCCGACGCTGGTGAAGGCGCCGAGCGATCTCCCCCCACTTCGCCTCTGCCCCGTGGTCGGTGGGTTGGTAATACCTCGCACCCTGCAACTCCGGCGGCAGGTGCTGCGCTTCGGCGACACCGCCGGGGACATCGTGGGGATAAACGTAGTCGTTGCCGTGCCCCAGAGATGCTGCATTCGCGTAGTGAGCGTCCCGTAGGTGCGCCGGGACCGTGCCGATGTTCGCGTTCTTCACATCGGCAATTGCGGCCTCGATTCCACGGAAGACCGCGTTGGACTTGGGCGCGAGCGCCGCGTGAACGGTCGCGTGGGCCAAAACTATTCGAGCTTCCGGCATTCCGATCATCGCCACAGACTGTGCGGCGGCCGTTGTCGTCACCAGCACGGTCGGATCAGCCAATCCGACGTCCTCACTCGCCAGAATCATCAGCCGGCGCGCGATGAAGCGTGGATCCTCTCCCGCTTCCAGCATCCGGGCGAGGTAATGCAGGGCGGCATCAGGATCGCTGCCGCGGACGCTCTTAATGAACGCGCTGACAACGTCATAGTGCTGATCGCCGTCCTTGTCGTACCGGACCGCCGCGTGTTGGACGGCAGCTTCCACCGCAGCCAGATCGATGCTCGCGTCGGGGCCAACAGCCGCGGCACATGCCGCGTCGAGCGCGGTGAGGCCGCGCCGGGCATCGCCGGCACTGACACGAACGAGATAGGCGATTGCCTCGTCGGTGACCGAAACTTCGTCGGCTAGGCCTCGTTCGTGCGAGATCGCTCGTCGAATAACCGTCTCGAGGCCCTCATCGGTCAACGGTTGCAACGTCACCACGATGCTTCGGGACAGCAAAGGCGCGATGACCGAGAAACTGGGGTTCTCGGTGGTCGCGGCGATGAGCGTGACCCATCCGTTCTCCACAGCGGGCAGCAGGGCGTCTTGTTGGCTCTTGCTGAAACGGTGCACCTCGTCGACGAAGAGAACCGTGCCGAGGTCGTGCAGCCGCAGTCGCTCTCGGGCGTCGTCGATAACCGCCCGCACATCCTTGACGCCCGCGGTCACCGCAGACAGTTCGGTGAACACCCGTCCGGACTCGCGCGAGACCAAGGTCGCGAGGGTCGTCTTTCCCGTTCCCGGAGGCCCCCACAGGACGACGGACACAGCTCCGCGCACTCCCACGGTCACCAGTGAACGCAGTGGCGACCCTTCCGCCAATGCCGATTCTTGGCCGACCACTTCGTCGACGGTGCGCGGTCGCATGCGGACGGCGAGTGGTGCGTCCGGCCGATCGGCGCGATCCCGATCGTCGAACAGCGTCATGCCTGCGGCCGCCTATGCGTCACCGGCTGGTGACGCCTCTGCTGGCTCAGGGTCCACATCGATACCGGCTTCGGAGCGCTGTTTCGCCGTGATCGGCGTCGGTGCGCCAGTGAGCGGATCGTGCCCGCCACCGGTCTTGGGGAATGCGATGACGTCGCGTAGCGAATCGGCATCGGCGAGCAACATGCAAATGCGATCCCAGCCGAAGGCGATGCCTCCGTGGGGTGGCGGTCCGTACGCGAAAGCATCCAACAGGAAGCCGAACTTCTCTCGGGCTTCTTCCTCTCCGAGGCCGAGCACGTCGAGCACGCGCCGCTGCACATCCGCGTTGTGAATACGGATACTTCCGCCACCGATTTCATTGCCGTTGCACACCAGGTCATACGCCCAGGCGAGGGCCTCGCCCGGCTGCGAGTCAAACGCCTCGATCCACTCGGCGTTCGGGGATGTGAACGGGTGGTGCACCGCTGTCCATACCCACGTTCCATCGTCTGCTTGCACCTGCTCAAACATGGGTGCGTCGACGACCCAGACAAAGGACCACTGGCTGGTATCGATCAAGGACAACCGATCGGCGATCTCAACCCGCGCTGCTCCCAGCAATGCTCGAGCCTCGCTGGCACGCCCGGCCGCGAAGAAGATGGCATCTCCCACGGAAGCCCCGGCAGCGGCAACGAGGCCGTCTCGTTCCCCCTCGCTCAGGTTCTTGGCCACCGGTCCGCCGAGGGTGCCGTCGTCGCCGACGGTGACATAGGCCAAACCCTTGGCACCGCGCTGCTTGGCCCATTCCTGCCAGGCGTCGAATTGACGACGAGGCTGGTCGGCTCCACCCGGCATGACGACGCAGCCGACGTAGTCGGCCTGGAAGACACGGAACGGCGTTTGGGCGAAATACTCGGTGAGTTCCACGAGTTCGAGACCGAAACGCAGATCTGGTTTGTCGGTTCCGAATCGACTCATGGCATCGGCGTACGTCATACGGGGAATCTTCGCGATGTCGTGTCCGCCGACCTCGGACCACAGGGCGCGCACGACAGCTTCCCCGATATCAATGACGTCCTGCTGTTCGACAAAACTCATCTCGATGTCGAGTTGGGTGAATTCTGGTTGGCGGTCGGCGCGAAAATCTTCATCGCGGTAACACCGAGCGATCTGGAAATACCGCTCGATTCCGCCGACCATGAGCAGCTGCTTGAACAACTGGGGAGATTGCGGGAGTGCATACCAGTGGCCGGGCTGCAAGCGCACGGGCACGAGGAAGTCTCGCGCTCCCTCGGGGGTCGATCGGGTGAGGGTGGGGGTTTCGACCTCAACGAAGTCGCGATCCAAGAGCACCGTGCGGGCTACCTGATTGACGCGCGAACGCATACGAATCGCGTCACTCGGTTTGGTCCGGCGCAGATCGAGGTAGCGGTGCTTGAGCCTGACTTCATCGCTGATGGTGACTCGATCATCGATAGGAAACGGCAGCGGGGCGCTCGTCGACAGGACGACCAGGTCGTGAGAGATGACTTCCACGGCACCCGTCGGCAGTTCCGGATTCTCGTTTCCTTCGGGCCGGATAGCCACCTCCCCGGTCACCTGGATGCAGAACTCATCGCGAAGCGGGTGCGCGACTGCGGACTCACGCACCAC
>CALKMY010000228.1 GCA_938091275.1 Candidatus Nanopelagicales bacterium
CGAGGGTGACGTATCGAACGCCGTACGAGCGCAACGCGTCGACTTCCCCGCCGCCGCGACCAGACGCCAACGCCGAAACGAAGTCGTCGATCGGCTCCCACACCTGCGGTTCAGGCATCGTCTCGGCCGATCCCAACGTCAGGGCCGATCCGCCGATGAGCATGTAGCGGACCTCCCCTTCTCCGCTATCGGTCAAGACCAACGTTCGCGGGGCTTGCGGACCGTCGGCCTCGGCTGCGACGAATGCCGGCACATCCAGACGCGGTGCACGCTGGACAACGTCATCGTTCGCGGGGATCCACCAGACGGCCGCCGCGACCGGCGTCAACGCGGCTGCGACGAGTCCGATGGCGGCCAGTGGCTGTCCGAGAGTGAAACTCTGCCCCGCGAAGCGTTGTCGCAGACCGTCGACACCGATGCCGCATGCGGCGATCATGGCCAGACCCATCACCAGCGTCATCGGTCCGGGCCACGGCTGCGCGGGCACTTCTGCCCCGGGGGGAAGAACGGTGATCGTGGACTGGACTACTCCTATCGCCAACGCGAATACCACCACGACCCACCACGCACCCACGTAGCTCGCCGTGTCGCGTCGGAACAACGCGAGGAAAGCCGCGAAAACGAGTCCGGCGGTCACCAGGAGCGGGTTCATCCCCGGTCCGCCGGGATGCAGCAGCAGCACATCGACGGGCCGCAGGTTGGGATCGATGATCCCCGGGATGTTCAGTCCTGGCTCGACGAAGAAGAGTGCCGGATTGGTGATCAGGTGCACGGTCCAGGGCATCAGGACGAGCAACGGCACAACTATCGCGATGGCGAACCGTGTGATGATCGCCCACGGATCGGGTCCCCAACGACGGATGGCCACAATCGAGGCGATCACCGCGCAGCCGAGAGCCACCACCCAGACCGCCGGGGTGGCGGCAAGGATCACGGACATCAACAAAGCCGTCCCCGCCGCTCGACGCATGGTGCCTGTGCGACGCGACAGACGAAAACCAGAGCGAATCGCGAACGGCAAAGCGATAGCGGTGATTAACGTCCCGACGCGCCCCTGCGCGTATGCGCCGGTCATCGCCGGCAACAGTGCGTACGTGACGGCCATCCACGCCCGGATCACCTTGCTCGTCAGCATTCCCCGCGTCGCGACGTAGGCGCTCCAGCCGGCAATGGGCGCAGCAAGAAGTACGAGAACGTTCATCGCCCAGTCGGGATTACCGAACAGCACCGTGGCCACGATCCCGACCACGATGAGAAACGGTGCCGAGGGCGTGTGCGACCCGGGACCAACGTCATGCCAGGCGCGCGTGTAGGACGCCCAGACATCGCGGGCTCCTTCGGGGACGGGAAGAAGTGCACCGCCTTGAAGCACGCCTTCGCCCCACCACAGTCCACGGGTCGCGATGGCGGCCACGACCAACAAAGCCATGGTCGCGACAACGCCGGGAGCCAGCAGAACACGGCGAAGAACTCCGGAGGAGTCGTCCGGCAGGTACGCGGCCTCGTCGTCAATCGGTCCGGATTCCAGGGCACTGACACTCGACGGGCCGGTAGCCGAACTGGTGGTCAGTAGCCCCCCGACGGCCTCGCCGACGTCACGCAACTGGTCGACCGAGGTCGGCCGCAGTGATCGGGCTACCGATGCCGGTTCGACACTCGATCGGGAGACCAGTGATCGAGATGCCGTCAGACGGCGAGGTTTCGCCAGCACGGCGAATTGCGCGCTCACTTCATCCCGTGCAGCAGCAAAGTCCTTGCCGACGAGATAGGTCAGCGCTCGGATGGCGCTGCCGATCAACAGGCGTAAGGCAACAAAGAACATCCCGACCGTCGTGGCGTGGGTCAACAGCACCCGAATGGCGGCTTCTCGGTCCGCGCGGTGCGGACGGGCATCGCCGTCGCGGACCTGGCGACGGCCATGCGCCGAAGCTTCTCGGTGGTGAAGGACAGCGTCAGCCGCCACCAGCACTCGACCACCGGCACGGTGAACCCGCCAGCAAAAGTCCACGTCATCCCGATACAAGGGAAAGTGAGGGTCGAAGCCGGTTAGCTCCTCCCATACGTCCTGCCTGATCAGCATTCCTGCGGAACTGACGGCCAGGACATCACGAACGCCGTCGTGCTGCCCCTGGTCGTGTTCGCGTCGCTCCAGTCCCGTCACGCGCCGCCCGTCACCGTCGATGCTGACCCCGACTTCGAGGAGGAGTCGGCGGTCGTGCCAGCCGAGAATCTTCGGGCCGAGGACATCCGCGGACGGGTGCTCGTCCGCGGCCTGCAACAACCGCTCCAGGCACGCGGGGTCGGGAGCACTGTCGTCGTGCAGGAGCCATACCCATCGGACGACGTCGTCGGGCAACGCTGGTTGCCGGGCAGCGACGGACGCGAAGCCGGCCGCGGCGGCCGACCCGAAGCCGTCGTTGACCTCACGCTCGACGACAGCGTCGGCTCCTAGTGACTCCCGGAGCACAGCCGGGCTCGAATCCTGTGAGGCGTTGTCGACACCGACAACCGAGTTCACCGGGCGTGTTTGGCGAGCGAGCGTGGTCAAGACGGCCGGCAGCCAGACCTCTCCATCGTGGCTGACGACGATGGCGGTGACGAAGTGTTCGCGGGATGGGAGCCCGGTGTCAAGGATCAGACTGTCGGTGAAGGCATCCCACTCCGAGTCACCGCTGGGTTCACCGGACACATCGTCATCGGCGATGCCAGGGGAAGCGGGCTCGGTCACCGGGTCAGAGTACGGCCCACCAGCGGTGGAATCAGACGGCGCGCTTCTTCAACCGGCGGCGTTCCCGCTCGGACAGGCCGCCCCAGATACCGAACCGCTCGTCGTTGGCGAGCGCGTACTCCAGGCAGTCGTTGCGCACATCGCACGACAGGCAGACCCGCTTAGCTTCCCGCGTGCTGCCGCCCTTTTCCGGGAAGAAAGCTTCGGGATCGGTCTGTGCGCACAGCGCCTGCTCTTGCCAGGCGAGTTCTTCGACGTCGGACAGTGGAAGGAGCGCCAACTCCGCGATCGTTCCTCGCTCGGACACGCAGGATCCTCCTCAACCCCCGGCTTACGCTCTAGTGAACGCGCCTACGGGGTGTATTACAGGGGTGTAGTTCGTCTTCGTCAAGCCCGACGCTGACATTGGTGATCTTTTTGCCCCATATGCCCTTTTCATGGACCCAAAACCACCGTTAATCGGGTAATCCCGTGGGCCCGTCTCCCGGATCTCCCTCAGAGGGAAAACGACGCCGCAATGGTTGGATGCACGGATGCGCATCACCGCTCTCGCCGGGGGAATCGGTGGCGCGCGCTTCCTTCGCGGACTTCGTCACCACGTTCAGCGAACTGCCAACGATTCTGTTGCGGGCGAACCTGTCGACTCCGAGCTCACCGAAATAACCGTGATCGGCAACACCGGGGACGACATCTGGATCCACGGGCTGCGGGTGTGCCCCGATCTGGACACCGTGATGTACACCCTCGGGGAGGGAATCGATCCCGAGCGCGGCTGGGGTCGCCTCGATGAGACATTCCGCGCCAAGGAAGAGCTCACCGCGTACGGGGTCGAGCCCACATGGTTCGGACTCGGCGACCGAGATATCGGGACACATCTGGTGAGAACGACGAGCCTGAACGCGGGCTATCCACTCTCCCGCGTGACCGAGGCGCTGTGCGAACGCTGGCAACCCGGAGTCCATCTCATCCCCATGACCGACGACCGAGCCGAGACGCACGTCATCGTCGATGATCCGGACAACCCAGGAACGGACATCGCTCTGCACTTTCAAGAGTGGTGGATTCGCTATCGAGCATCACTGCCGGCGCGCCGGTTCGTCATCGTGGGAATCGAAGAGGCGACACCGGCTCCGGGAGTCGTGGATGCTCTGCGCAACGCCGATGTCATCGTCCTTCCTCCAAGTAATCCGATCGTCTCGATCGGAACGATCCTCGCGGTGCCCGGTCTAGCGGACGAGATTCGCGCGGCCAGGGCCCCCGTCGTCGGCGTCAGCCCCATCATCTCCGGCGCCCCGGTCCGAGGCATGGCCGATGCATGTCTTCGAGCCAGCGGCATCGAAACCAGCGCCGCAGCCGTGGCTCAGCACTACGGCGCTCGTCCGAGTGGCGGTCTACTGGACGGCTGGCTCGTGGACAGCTCAGACGCCGCTTCGACGCCGGTCATCGAGGAGGCGGGTATCACCGCTCGGGCCGTACCGTTGCTGATGACCGATCTGGATGCGACGGCCGCAATGGCTGCCGAGACGTTGGACCTTGCTTCTCACCTGCGCTCGACTCACTGATCGCTGGTTCAATGCCTTCCATGGACACCGCGACCGCTTTCACCTCCGATCACGAGGGCGATCACTGGGTGCCGGTGTCACCGCGGCTGGTCACGGCTCGCCGCATCGTCCTTGTCACGTCGCTGGTACCCATGACCGTGATCGTGCTGGGAGTCCTCACACTGCTGGGGGTAATCGCCTGGGTTTCCGTGGTGATTGCTGTCGCTGCACTGATCGGTCTGCTGTGGGGGTGGTGGCTCATCGGCCGACGAGTGCGCTCGTACGCCTACTGCGAACGAGGAGATGACCTTCTGGTCTCCAGCGGAATCCTGTTCCGACGTCTCGTCATCGTCCCCTACGGCCGCATGCAACTCGTTGACGTCAAGGCCGGGCCGATCGATCGGGCACTCGGGGTCACGACTGTTCAACTCCACACAGCGGCTGCCACCACCGACGCATCTATTCCTGGACTCGAACCGCAAGTCGCCGCCGATCTCAGAGACCGCCTGGCACGACTGGGCGAAACCCGATCGGCCGGACTGTGACACCCCAATGACCGATCCGGCACGCCACACCCCGCGCGAGGACAATTCACCCACGCCCGAAGGAGTCGACTCCAGCTCCAGGGTGCCGTCCAGCTCCAGCGTGCCATCCAGTTCCATCGGTGACGACCTCGGACTCGGCATCACCGTCCCCGGCCGCCGCCTCATCGACGCTGAAGGGCACCGCAAGGTGCACCCGATCTCACCGCTCGTCCACGCGGTATCGGTCTTTCCCGCACTCGCCGGTATCGCCTTCGCCGTCGGCATTCAACGCATCAACACGCTGGCCGGGCGCCTCGACGACATCATCGGCATGGCGTGGATGCCACCCATCGCGCTCGCCATCGTTGTTTTTGCCGTCATCGCCTTCCTCCTGAGTGCTCTCGTCGCAGCGCTGAACTACTTCCAGTGGCGGGCGCTCAGTTTCTGGTTCGACGACGACGGTGACTTTCGAATGCAATCGGGAGTGCTGTTTCGCCAACAACGACGCGTTCAACTCTCCCGAATCCAAACCGTGGATGTGACGCAACCATTCGCCGCTCGACTGTTCTCCATGGCCGTCGTCGTGATCGAAGTGGCCGGGCAGGACGACTCACGGGTCCGGCTCAAGTACGTGACCCTCGACGACGCTCGTGAGATCCGACGCGAGGTGCTCGCACGATCGGCAGGACTCTCGGCCACGACCGCTGAAGCACCGCAGAGCGACATAGCCCGGGTGTCCGGCCGTCACTTGGCCGTGTCGCTGGCACTTCGTATGACAACGGCCGGTCTACTCCTGCTCACGGTCATCATCATTGTTACTAGCTATCTCACCGGAGGCTGGGGTGCTATCGGCGTGGCCGTCGTTACCGGAGGTATTCCCCTTGTTCTCGTCGTGGCGGAATTCATTCGCTACTACGGGTTCACCGTCGCCGAGTCTCCCGATGGACTCCGCCTGCGTTACGGATTACTGCGCACCGAATCGCGGACCGTGCCTCCCGGCCGAGTCCAGGCCATCGAATACGTCGAGCCCTTGCTGTGGCGGCGGCAGCGATGGACACGCATTCGCGTCACGATCGCCGGCGTGGGCTCGGAATCCTCCGGTTCCGGAAGCCAGCGCAGCGACACCGTGCTCATTCCCGTCTCCGAGATGGACGCCGCCCAGGACATCGTTTCGCGGGTGCTGCCCGATCTGCGGGCTTCTTCGATCACCTGGGTCGGTGCGCCGCGTCGCGCCTGGTGGCGATCGCCCATTCAGTGGCGGAATCTTGCCGTGGGGTGGGACGCACACAGTTTCGCGATCCGACGAGGGCGGATCACGCGTCGGACAGCACTCGTGCCGCACGCACGCACCCAATCGGTCCGCTGGACGCAAGGGCCATGGGAGCGATTCCTCGATCTGGCTTCCGTGCACGTCGACACGACTCCGGGCCCGGTGTCCGTCTCGGGACTTCATCTGGACGCCTCCGCCACCCGCACCGTCGCTCACCTCCAGGCCGCGGCAGCAGACCGGGGACGCCGGACCGACACCTCACTTCACTGGGCTGCCCCATGACCTCCACCTTCACCGTTCTCCCGGTGCCCCTCGATCACCTGTTCTCCCCCGGTGACGACATCACCTCCATCGTCATCGAGGCCCTCTCCACCATCCGGTGGCCCGATGAATCCACCGGTCTCAGCGACGGCGACATCATCGTTGTCACCAGCAAGGTGGTGGCTAAGGCCGAAGGCCGTGTGGTCGAGGCAGCATCGCGCGAGTCGGTCATCGATCAACAGGCTGAGCGAATCGTCGCCGTGAAGAACACTCCGCGTGGTGTCACCAAGATCGTTCAGACCTCACACGGCTTGGTGCTCGCGGCGGCCGGCGTCGATGCCAGCAACACCGACCAAGGAACGGTGGTCCTCCTTCCCGTCGATTCCGATGCCAGCGCTCGACAACTGAGAGATCGCGTGATCGATCGCACGGGTGTCGCCGTGGGCGTCATCATCACCGACACGATGGGCCGTCCCTGGCGGCTGGGAGTGACCGACGTTGCTATCGGATCTAGCGGCGTTCACGTGCTCGACGACTACACCGGCCGCCAAGATGATTTCGGAAACACGCTCGAGATGACGGTTGTCGCGATCGCCGACGAGATCGCATCCGCCGTCGACTTGGCCACCGGAAAACTCGACAACGCGCCCATAGCCGTCCTTCGCGGGCTCTCCCATCTGGTGATCGCCGACGACGGCCCTGCCGCCAAGGACATCGTGCGCCCCCTCGAGGAGGACCTCTTCTCCCTCGGCACTCGGGAGGCGATGCAGGCCGGAGCGCGCGCAGCGGTTTCGGCCCGACGCACCATTCGCTCCTTCACCGACGATCCCGTCGACCCATCCGCCCTCCATCGGGCACTGGAGGATGCCGTGCTGGCTCCCGCACCGCATCACAGTGAGCCCTTCGGCTTCATCATTCTGCGACGTGACAACCCGACTCATCACCGCAGGAGAATCGAACTCCTCGACGCGATGCGCAGCGCGTGGGAACACGACCTCACGACCATCGACGGTAAGTCCGAGGACGAGGTCGAGCGCCGTGTCGCCCGCGGCAACATCCTTCGAACAGCACCCGTTGTGGTCGTTCCGTTCATCGATCTCGCCGCAGGGGCGCACACCTACCCGGATGATCGTCGCAACGCAGCGGAACGCGACCTGTTCATGGTTGCCGGTGGAGCGTGCGTGGAGAACCTTTTGATTCGACTCGCCTCCGAGGGCCTGGGGTCAGCGTGGATCTCCTCCACGATCTTCGCCCCGCAAATCGTCCGCGAACATTTCGGTCTCGGAGACCGGGTTATCCCATTGGGAGCGGTAGCCGTTGGGGTTCCCGCGCAACCGGCAAAAGACCGACCCCCACGTAGAGCCGAGGATTACATCATCCCCGTCGACTGACGTCGCGTACTACGCGTCACTCGAGTACCGAATAGCGAGATCCGGTATCGCCACCTGCGGCCACACGCGCGCGCCCTCGCGGATTTCGTTGC
>CALKMY010000229.1 GCA_938091275.1 Candidatus Nanopelagicales bacterium
ACGGCAGGGGCATCGGGGGTGTTCGACAGCCCCCGCAGCGGGCGGAATCCGCCAATCGCGCGACGTCGAGCCCCGAAGACGGCCCCTGGTGGGGCATTAGTGGCCGGCGGCCTGCCAATTCAATCCCTGACCCACCGACACATCCAGCGGCACCTGCAACGAAGCGGCGGCGCCCATCTGCGAGCGGACGAGATCCTCGACCTCCTGCGCCTCGCCCGGCGCCACCTCGAGGACCAGCTCGTCGTGCACCTGCAGCAACATGCGGGAGCTAAGGCTCTGCTCGCGTAAGGCCCGATCGACGTTCAGCATCGCCACCTTGACGATGTCCGCGGCAGTCCCCTGAATGGGGGCATTGAGAGCCATCCGCTCCGCCATCTCTCGACGTTGACGATTGTCATGATTGAGATCGGGCAAGTATCGCCGGCGCCCGAACATCGTCTCGGTGTAGCCGCGTTGCCGAGCCTCGACTACGACCCCGGCGAGGTAGTCGCGCACGCCACCAAATCGAGTGAAGTATTCGTCCATCAGGTCCTGCGCCTCGTTCGGCGATATCCGCAGTTGCTGCGCAAGCCCGAATGCGGAGAGTCCATAGGCAAGGCCGTAACTCATCGCCTTGATGCGTCGCCGCATCTCAGGATCGACATCGGATTCGTCAACCCCGAACACTCGGGCCGCGACGGAATTGTGGAGGTCTTCGCCTTCCATGAACGCCTCGATCAGCCCCTCATCCGCCGACGCGTCCGCCATGATGCGCATCTCGATCTGGCTGTAGTCCGCCGTCATCAATGACTCGAAACCGTCACCCACAATGAAGCAACCGCGGATTCTGCGTCCGGCTTCGGTGCGGATGGGGATGTTCTGAAGATTGGGGTCGGACGATGAGAGTCGACCGGTGGCTGCGGCCGTCTGTCGGAACGTGGTGTGGATTCGTCCCTCATCGTCGACCAACGGAAGCAACCCCTCCACGGTCTGGCGCAACTTCGAGACATCCCGCCACGCCAACAGCTGCTCGAGAACCGGGTCCTGGGTTGTGGCGAACAAGTTCTGCAGTGCCTCGGCGTCGGTGGTGTACCCCGTTTTGATCTTCTTCGTCTTCGGCAACCCACGATCGACGAACAAGACCTCCTGCAACTGCTTGGGGGATCCCAGATTGAAGGTGCGGCCAACGATGTCGTGGGCCGCGTCCTCCGCCGCCCGCATGGTGGCGCCGAACTCCTCGGACAGGCCTTGCAATCCGGCGCGATCCACCGCGATACCTGCGTACTCCATGCGCGCCAAGAGCCCGGCCAGAGGAATTTCCATCTCAGCGAGCAGCGCGTCGATCTTTTCGTCCGCTAAGCGTTCCTGCACGACCTCTGCGATGTCATGCACGGCCTGCGCCTGCGTTCCGAGTCCGCGTAGGTCCTCTTCGCCTCCGCCATCCAAGGCCAACTGCCCGGATTCGGGTTCGTCGTCCAAGGTCCGACCAATAAGCCGTGTTGCGACGTCCTCCAGCCCGTAGGAACGAGCCCCGGGACTGTCCAGGTAGGCCGCCAGCGCCGTATCCACGGACACGCCCCGGATCACCGCGTCACCGCCGGTACGGGTCAGCACGGCAAGGTCTGGCCCTTTCGCATCGTGGATGCGCTTATCGATGGCCGGATCCATCAGCCACGCGTCGAGTGCGTCACGGTCGTCGTCACCGCCCAGCGGCAGAACGGTCACCGACGTGCCGTCGCAGACGGCAACCGCGTCGATCGAGCCCCGCCCCGCCGCCCAGGAGCCGCGAAACGCCACCGCACCACCGGCGATGCCCGCCAGCACCTGAGCCACGGCGCCCGCCTCGCGTACCTCAATGTCCATGGCCGCTTGCTCATCAGCGCCCCGGGTGTCGATCACATCGTCACCCCCGGTGCCGTGCGGAAGGGATTCAACCCGTGACCGCAGCGCCGCGAACTGCAAGCTGTCAAACAGTTCGGCGACGGATGTCCTGGACCACTCGCGCCATTGCAGACTGTCGAGGTCGACCGCTACGGGCACGTCTCGGACCAGTTCGGTGAGTTCCCGGTTGACCAGCACCTGCGGCACGGCTTCGCGCAAGGCGTCGCCGACCTTCCCGCCCACCTCGTCTACGTGATCGATCAACCCGGCAAGGTCGCTGTAGGCGTTAAGCCACTTGACGGCGGTCTTCTCGCCCACCCCAGGAATGCCGGGAAGATTGTCGCTCGGGTCGCCGCGCAGGGCCGCGAAGTCTGCGTACTGCCCAGGATTCAATCCGTACTTCTCAACGATGGCTTCGGGCGTCATCCGAGCGAGATCGGACACACCCTTGCGTGGATACAGCACCGTGGTTCGCTCGTCGACCAACTGAAACGTGTCACGGTCACCGCTCACAATGCCGACGGTGAAGCCGCGGGTGGTCGCCTGGGTGGCCAGCGTGGCAATGATGTCGTCGGCTTCGAACCCCTCCAATTCGAGCGCATTCACCCCGAAGGCACGGACCACCTCTTTGATCAGTTCGACCTGGCCCTTGAACCCTTCCGGTGACGCCGACCGCGTGGCCTTGTAGTCCGGGAACTTCTCGGTTCGAAAACTGCGGCGTGACACATCAAAAGCCACCGCGACGTGACTCGGCTCCTCATCGCGCAGCAGATTGACCAGCATGGACGTGAACCCGTATACGGCGTTCGTCGGTTGACCCGTGCTCGTACTGAAGTTCTCCACCGGCAACGCGTAGAACGCGCGGTAGGCCAACGAATGCCCGTCGAGCACCAATAAGCGTCCCGGGTCGACCACGTTCCGATCCTAGGCTTTCTCAACGGCTCGGTCCGGCCGCTTCCATGTCGCCGGGGCATCGTCCCGGTGTCACCACGTGACCTGCGCTGTGGGACCTACGCTGTCGGTATGGGAGATGACGCGCGGAACGATCATGTTCTCGACACATTGGCTCAATGGGGTGTGGGGGCGCTCGGAGAGAAGATGGGCATTGAGCTCATATCGGCGGACCGAGAACGCGTCGTCGCGACGATGCCCGTCGAAGGCAACACCCAACCCTTCGGGCTCCTTCACGGAGGGGCCAGTGCCGTGCTCGCCGAGTCACTCGGCTCGATCCACGGGACCCTCCTCGTCGCGCCCGAGAGCGTGGTGGTCGGGATCGACCTGAACTGCACCCACCATCGATCGGCGACGTCCGGACACGTTCGCGGCGAATCCCTGGTGCTCTCAGCCGGGCGCACCGTCGTGTGCACCGAAATCCGTATCGTCGACGATGCCGACCGACCGGTCTGCACCGCTCGTTTGACCTGTCTCGTGCGGCCGATAGCGAAGTAGTAACGAAATGTGGCAATTGGGTCGACCGGGTCCCAAATCGCCCGACGGGCCGCTAGTGTTGCCAGGATTCTCTGTTCGGCGAGCAACGCCGTCAGGCGACCTCGGGAGGTTGGCTTCGTGCTGATCGCAGTCCGCGCCGCTGTCTCGGCCGTGGTGCTGGCGGTTTTGTCCCTCCTGGGCGTCACCATTCTTGGGGCCTCGGCAGCCCACGCCGTGGATACGACGCTCGTCGGGAGCTTCACCGCCCCGGACGGGTCGGGCATCCCGGACGTCTCCATCACGGTGAGCGACGAGGCCGGGTTCAGCGAGACGGGAACGTCGGACGCGAACGGCGACTTTGCGATTCCGCTACCCGGAGGCGGCACCTACGCCATCGAGATCGACGTGACCACGCTGCCCGACGGCATTGCGCTCGAGAATCCTGAGGACGCGAGCCGATCCCTCCTGGTCCTCGGTGGGGAAAAGAAGATCATCACGAAGCTCGTCGAGGGTGAAGGCGGTGGCGGCGACGACGGTGGCTTCCTTGACGTGTCCGGTGATCAATTTCTGCAACTGCTCTTCGACGGCATCCTGTTCGGCATCATGATCGCCCTCGGGGCACTCGGCCTGAACCTCGTCTTCGGCACCACAGGCCTGACCAACTTCTCCCATGGCGACTTGCTCACCCTCGGCGCATTCACGGCACTGATCTTGAACGAAGCGGGCCTACACATCATCATTGCCGCCCCGATCGCCATTGTTATCGCGGCAGTGCTGTTCGGCTGGGGCCAGAACAAGGTGCTGTGGCGCCCCTTACGCCGCCGCAAGACCGGCCTGATCGCCATGATGATCATCTCGATTGGTCTGGCCATCGTTATCCGATATGGGGTGGCCCTGTTCTTCGGTGGCGCACCACGAAACTTCAACCAGTACGCCGGCCAGCCGGGCATCGAGATCGGCCCTGTCAGCACTACCCCCAAAGCGCTCATCCTCGCGGGGCTCGCCACCATCGCGCTGATCATCACGGTCATCTGGGTGGAACGCTCGCGTATCGGCAAGGCCACCCGCGCGGTTTCGGACAACCCCGCTCTGGCCTCGGCAACGGGCATCGACGTCGAAAAGGTGATCGCGGTCGTATGGACCGTCGCGGCTGGGCTGGCTGCCTTCGGCGGCATCTACCTTGGCCTGACTCAAGACAACATCTGGAACATGGGGCAGCGAGTGCTCCTGATCATCTTCGCGTCGGTCATCCTTGGCGGCCTCGGAACCGTTTACGGCGCCATCATCGGTGCCATCGTGGTGGGCGTTTTCATCCAGCTCACCAGCCTGGTGATTCCGACCGAGATGAAGACCGTCGGCGCCCTGTTCGTCATGATCGTCATCCTGATGATTCGCCCGCAGGGCATCCTCGGCAGACGCGAGAGGGTGGGCTGACATGGATTGGACTTTTGTCCTCACTCAGACCCTCACGCAGGCCATTGGTATTCAGGCGATCATCTATTGCCTTGCAGCGATCGGCCTCAACGTCCAGTTCGGGTACACCGGGCTGCTGAACTTCGGCCAGGTGGCGTTTGTCGCGGCGGGCTCGTACGCGGTGGGCGTTATCGTCCTTACCTTTGACCTGAGCCTGTGGCTAGCCATCGTGGTGGGCATCGTCGTCGCTCTCGTGATCGCGCTCATTTTGGGTATTCCGACCCTGCGCTTACGGGCCGACTATCTCGCGATCGTGACGATCGCTTTCAGTGAGCTGGTCCGACTCACCGTGCGCTCGATCGCCTTCAAGGATGTTCTCGGTGGCGCCCAGGGCCTCAACGGAAAGCTTGGCCAGGACTTCCACGACACCAACCCGCTGCCGGCTGATTTCCAGAGCTTGCCTGTCCTGAGTTGGACCCGCCAGGACCTGTGGGTGGTCATCGTCGGCTGGATCGTGGTGGCCTTGTTCACGCTCCTGGTGTGGCTCTTGGTGCGTTCGCCGTGGGGCCGGATCGTCCGCGGCATCCGCGAGGACGAAGCCGCCGTGGTTTCTCTGGGCAAGAACGTGTTTGCCTACAAACTGCAGGCTCTGATGCTCGGAGGTGTGATCGGCGCCTTTGGTGGCATCGTTTGGGCCGTCGCCAAGCAGTCAGTGCAGCCGGACACGTTCCGACCAGAGTTCACCTTCTTCGCGTACACCATTCTGTTGCTCGGTGGGGCGGCGCGGGTCTTCGGACCCATCGTCGGCGCCATCTTGTTCTGGATCATCCTGGCCGGCACGGGCGAGTTCCTCGGACAGGCCATCCAGGCCGGCTGGATCGACTTCTTGCAGCCAACCGACGTTGGCAATATCCGCTTCGTTCTGATGGGCTCGGGACTGATCGCCTTGATGGTCTTCCGGCCTCAGGGCATCTTCGGAGACAGAAGGGAGTTGGCGCTCGATGCCAAATGACCAAGCAGTCTCTAACTCGATGGCGGCGTCTGCCCACGCTGCGCTCTCCACCGTGGAACCCCGCCCCGGCGTGCCCAAGCCCGACCCGATCATGGTCGCCGACCACGTTCGTCGGTCCTTTGGCGGCCTCACAGCGGTGAACGTGGAACACGTCGAGATTCAGCGTGGGGCGATCACTGCCCTCATCGGGCCTAACGGCGCTGGTAAGACCACGTTCTTCAACCTGATCACCGGATTCGACGACGCCAACGAAGGCACCTGGACGTTCAACGGCCGCCAGGTGGCCGGGACGGCCCCGTACAAGCTGGCTCGGATCGGCATGGTGCGAACCTTCCAGTTGACCAAGGCCCTCAGCCGCATGACCGTGATCGACAACATGCGGCTCGGCGCCAAGCACCAGACCGGTGAACGCTTCTTCGCGGCCATCTTGCCCTTCCTGTGGAATTCCCAGGAGAAGTCGGTCGGCGAGAGGGCCATGGGGCTGCTCGAGCGGTTCAATCTGCACGAGAAGGTTGAGGATTTCGCCGGGTCTTTGTCTGGTGGCCAGCGCAAGCTACTCGAGATGGCTCGCGCACTCATGGCGGATCCGGAACTCATCATGCTTGACGAGCCGATGGCGGGCGTGAACCCAGCCTTGAAGCAGAGCCTCCTCGGCCACATCAAGACCATGCGAGAAGAGGGCACCACCGTGCTCTTTGTCGAGCACGACATGGACATGGTTCACGACATCAGCGACTGGGTCATCGTCATGGCACAGGGTGAGGTCATCGCCGAGGGTCCTCCGGACACCGTCATGAAGGACCAGGCGGTCATTGACGCTTACCTCGGAGCCCACCACGAGGCACAGTTGACCGAAACTGGGGAATCACTCACCGAATCCTCCGACGGAGACAGCGCATGAACTACACCGAGCCAGCCGATCTCGCCGGGCCCGACGACCCGGACAACGCGCACGTCTTCGAGACCGAACTCGACACGAATGCCGAGCAACTCGCCACGCCCCACGCGGCGACGATGGAGCAGGTGCACAAGTCGGAGGCGGTCGGGGCGCTGGTGCGGGCCGACGGCCTGTATGCGGGCTACTTCCCCGGGGTGAACATCCTCAACAGCTCAGATCTGTATGCCAAAGACGGAGAACTCGTTGGCATCATCGGGCCGAATGGAGCGGGAAAGTCCACCCTGCTGAAGGCGATCTTCGGCCTCGTTCACATCAACACCGGCGCCGTGTTGCTGCGTGACGAGGACATCACGAATCTCAGGGCGGATCAACTCGTGCGGCGTGGCGTGGGGTTCGTGCCGCAAACCAACAACGTGTTCCCCTCGCTCACCATTGAGGAGAACATGGAAATGGGTGCCTTCCAGGACCCCAAAAACTTCTCGGCACGATTCGACAAGGTGGTGGACCTGTTCCCCACGTTGGGCGAGCGGCGGAAGCAGCGGGCGGGCTCACTCTCAGGCGGCGAGCGTCAAATGGTGGCGATGGGGCGTGCGCTCATGATGGAGCCAAGCGTCCTATTGCTTGATGAGCCCAGCGCCGGCCTCTCCCCCGCCTTGCAGGACGAGGTCTTCGTCCGGGTGCGCGAAATCAACCAGACCGGCGTCACGGTCATCATCGTGGAGCAGAACGCACGCCGGTGTTTGCAGATCGTGGATCGGGGTTACGTCCTCGACCAGGGCAAGAATGCGTACACCGGCACCGGCAAGGATCTCGCCAACGACCCGAAGGTCATCGAGCTGTACCTCGGCACCCTCGCCCAGGCCTGACCGCCAGCGAGCGCTACGCAAGCACGACATTCCGCAAGCGGCCGATCGCGTATCGCCGGTCGCTTATGGCCCATCGCTCCGGGATGGCGCTCAGCGGACCTCCCGCTATCGAATCGACCCAAACCCCCACCGCAGCGGCCCGAACTTCCACAGCGGCGGTCTGAGCACGCTCGTATGCAACACGAGGGCTAACGACGTACGCACCGATAGCCCAGGAGACGCATAGAGCCTGACGGCGGATACCGGCCCCAACAGGTGCCTCAGGGCAACCTGTGGTTCTGGAGTCACGCAGCTGGGCGTACCGTGATTAGCGGGCCATTTCGCCCTCCCAGACGGCGATGTCGCGTTCCCGGGGGCAGGTCAGGCGAGAAAGCGGTGGGCCCCGCCTCCCGGAGGAGACGGGGCCCACACACGTGGTGACTTGCTGCTACGGCAGCGGCACCTCAGCGGTGATCTTGAAAAGTGACTCGAACTCAGTGTTCGAGGTGTACTCGTTCACCTCAATGGTGCCCTGCGCGAGATCGCCGTACTCGTTGAAGTCGACCGGGCCAGTTACACCCTGGAAGTCGATATCAGTACCAGCGTCGAGCAGTGCCTTGCAGTCCGCCCAGTTGTCACACGCCTCGCCACCGTTACCGGCGACCTCAGGCAGCGCGGTTGCGATGGACGCGCCGTCGGCGCATCCTGCAGCCTCAGCGGCCAGGGCGATGAGCATGGCGGCGTCGTAGGACTGTGCGCCGTAGGCGAAGTCCGTGAGGTCGGGATCGACCTCAAGCAGGCTCTCGTTGAACGCAGTCAGGTCGGCCTCGCCCGAAGGCACGGTCGCCCGAGTTCCGTTCATGGTGCCAGCCGGGAAATCCTCGTACGCGGTGGTCGAGATGTTGCCATCCACCAGGTAGATCTGGATGTCCTGCGGGCCAGCGCCCTGCTTGATCATCTCCTGCAGGAGCTTGACCGACTCTTCGAAGCCGATCACGACCACTGCCTGCGGTGCGCTAGCCACAACCTCGGCCACCTCAGCCTCGAAGGACGGAGCAGCGGGGTCGTACAGCAGATCAGCGGTGACGGTTCCACCAGCGGCGCTGAAGTCCTTGACCACAGCGTCCTTCAGGCCTTCACCGTACGGATCCTGACGGGCAACGACGGCCATGGACTCCACGCCGTTGTTGATCGCGTCAGCTGCGATGACCGCACCCTGGAGGACGTCAGACGGCGCAACACGGAAGTAGAGGCCGTTGTCCGGGTAGGTGGTCAGAGCAGGCGCCGTGTTGGCCGGCGAGAAGTGGACCACACCGTTGGAGGTGATCTTGTCGATGACGGTCAGCGAAACACCCGAGGATGCCGCGCCGATGATCGCCTGAACGCCCTGAGACAGGTGCGAGTCGACGGTCTGGCTGGCGATGTCCGTGGTGGTGTCGCCAGAGTCACCCTCGATGTAGGTGATCGGGTTACCGAGGACTCCGCCACCGGCGTCGACCTCCGCGATGGCCTTCTCAACACCAGCGAACTCGGGCGGCCCGAGGAACGCAAGGTCACCGGTAGCCGGCAACATCGAACCAACGATCAAGGTGTCGTTCTGGCAAGTGGCTTCTTCTTCTGTTTCCTCAGCCGCGGTCTCCTCGGAAGCCTCCTCTTCAGGAGCCTCTTCCTCCGTGGGTTCCTCGGCTGCAGTCTCTTCAGCAGTCGTCTCTGCCGGAGCAGCCTCGTCGTCACCGCTGCTGCAAGCAGCGAGTGCGAGGGAGGCAGCGCCGAGCACAGCGACGGCCTTGAG
>CALKMY010000230.1 GCA_938091275.1 Candidatus Nanopelagicales bacterium
ACTCGCGAGAAAGACGAGGAAGTGACCCACACCGCACGAACGCTCGCAGCGAATTGCGCTCCCGGCGTTCTCGCGACATTGCGTGGGCACGAAGCGGCGACGATCAGCGATCGAGACGGCGGTGCGCAGGTGAAGGTGAACATGCTGCTGTCGCGCCTTCCCCGGTTGAGGGACAATTCAGTCAATCAAGTGGATGCCTTCAGTGGCACCTTCCATGTGAACGAGAGCTATCGGCAACTCGAGTCAGCCCACCGAGCGGCGGCCGGCGGACAGTTGCCTACTCCCTTACCCGCGGAGATTTACTGCCATAGCCTCAGCGACCCGAGCATTCTGTCCGAGGACCTTCGAGCCGCAGGGGTTCACACACTGACGTTGTTTGGCCTGCACACTCCGCACTCGCTCTTCGCGTCCAACGGGACTCCCGAGACCCGCGCTGCCGGACACGCCCTCGATGCCGACGATGCCCTCGTTGCCGTCCACGCCACCCTCGATTCGGTGCTGGCCGAGCCCGTCGCGGACTGCCTGATGACCGATGGCGAAGGAAACCCGTGTATCGAGGTGAATACGACGGCTGATGTGGAGCGCGACCTGCGCATTCCGACGGGCAACATCTTCCATACGCCGTTGGCGTGGCCGTGGGCCGACGATGATCAGCAGATCGGAACGTGGGGAGTGGAGACAGATTCACCTCGGATCGTCGTGTGCGGCAGTGGAGCCGCTCGCGGTGGAGGCGTCTCCGGCATACCCGGTCACAACGCTGCTCGGCACCTGACTAGCGTTCTCGGGTAGTTGCATCCCCAACGATGATTCGAGGTTCCTCATGACCGCACTCACCTCCGATGCACTCGCCGGGAAGGTCGTGCTCGTCGTCGGCGGCACCCAGGGGGTGGGAGCAGCCATCGCCCGCCGTGCGGCTCAGTCGGGAGCGGACGCCGTCGTGGTCAGCGGTCGAAGCGAGGACAAAGGACGCGCCGTAGCCGATGAACTCTCATCGCTCGGCACCAAGGGGGCCTTCGTTCGAGCGGACGTCAGCGATGCTGAGGCCGCGCTCAGCCTCGTCGAGCAGGTGGTTGCCACCTTCGGTCGAGTGGACTGTGTGGCGAACGTGGCCGCGACGACGAGTCGCGGAAGCCTGGTGGATACCACTCCTGAGTTGTTCGACACCCACATCAACGTGAACTTGAAGGGCCCCTTCTTCGTGATGCAGGGAGCCGTTAAGGACATGCAACGGCGCTCGGCTCCGGGAACCATCGTGAACATCATGAGCATCGCCGCGCACGGAGGCCAGCCGTACCTCGCCCCGTACGTGGCCAGCAAGTCTGGCCTCGGAGGGCTGACGAAGAACGCTGCTCACGCTCATCGGTTCGACCGGATTCGCATCAACGGAGTCAACATCGGGTGGACCATCACCGAGGGTGAGGAAGTGGTGCAGCGAACCGCCCACGGTGCCACGGATGGGTGGCTCGAGGAGGCCAGTGCGAATCAGCCGATGGGAAAGTTGGGCCAGCCGGACGAGATCGCCGATTTCATCGTGTATCTGCTTTCGGATCGCTCGGGTGTCGTGACCGGTTCCATCATCGACTGGGACCAAATCGTCATCGGCGGACACGACTAGTCGGTCGCGCGATAGACCCGTGCGCAAAAGACCGGCGCGCGACTACGCGAGTTCGGCGTCCAGAAACTTTCCGACTCGCTTGATCGAGTTGCTCCAGGGCCCGTAGAAGTAGTGCCCGGCTCCGTCGTATTCCACGAGTTTGTTGTCCACGCCGGCCCGGTCCAATGCCCGCTTGGTCGCCCGCGCCCAGGAGATCTCGCAGGTTTCGTCCGCGGTCCCGTGAAAGGCAAGAATGGGCTCGGTGATCCGGAAGAAGTAGTTGCGTGACGACATTCGCTTCCATGTTTCGGGGTTGTCGTCGGGCTCCCCGTACTTCTTCAGTATGCGATCACCGATCTCATAGCGCTTGCGCTGCCACCTGTTGAAGTTGTCTTCGGCGTTGGTGCTGACCGATGCGTACGTGATCGCCGCGTCGAAAACCCCCGGGGCGATGGTGAGCGCCTGATAGGCGACACCGCCACCCATCGATCGGCCGAGCAGGGCAATTCGTTCTCCATCGATCCATTCGATGTCGGAGGCGCGGATCGCCAGAGCCGCGTTGATGACGTCCTCGGCGTACCCGAGTCTCATATTGACGTCACTTCGCGGATCTTTATCCGAGCAGGCGTGGTTGCGGTAGTCCACATGGAGAACGCCGTATCCGTTGCGGGGCAACCAATCCTGTTCGCGCCGGAACCCTTGACCGGACACATACACCTTCGGGTCGATGTATCCGTGCGCGAGAACAACCATCGGGAATGGCCCGGCGCCCTTGGGCTCGATCAGAATGCCGCAGATCTTCAGATCACCGCTGGTGTAGGTCGCCTTGTATCGGGTGTACGCGGAGTTCTTGCTGAGCGTCCGCCGGATTCGCAAATTCGATCCGTTGTACTCACGCGTCATCGCCACCGGAATGGACGAGGACGTGATGTTCGCGGTCTGCGCTGCGGGCGGCTCTTCCGCGTGCGTAGCAGGTGCAAGCAAAGCAGCGAGCAGCGCTGCTCCCACCGCCGATATCAGCACCCTCACGTTATGAGGGTACGTCAGCCGAGAGAGCATGTCTCGGCCAGGAACCGCGTATCAGAATCGAGACTGCAGCGACTTGCAGACGGCATTCATCGGCGATGTCTCGAACCGATCCATCGAGGGGTCGGGGTTGTCCTGACAGAACAATCCCTGCGGGTTCGGGAACTTTGCGAGGTAGGCGTCGACGACTGCGCTTGTCGCAGCGACGCTAGGCGCCGGCGCGACGGCATCGAATTGACCGAACTCTCCGACGAGGTAGCGCGTGACCCCTGAAGCCTGAGCCCAGGCCCACGCGGTCTCGCTTTGCGCGAAGAGCCGGTCGCTGAATTGGCCGGTCTGCTCGTAATTCTGGGCCTCGCGAAGAATGTCGCCGTCGTGCAGGCTGACGACGTCGTAGCCGGACATGTCGGGAACGATCCCCGCCTCCTCGTACGTGGTAACGAGGGGCTGCGTGACAAGAAGACCCTTGAAGGACTTGGCGCGCTTGGGTGCGGTCTTCACGATGCGAGCAGCATTTGCTGCAGTGAAGCCTTTATCGGCCTCGTTGGCTGGATCGAACCAGTCGACCTTGTATCGCTCGGCGAACTTCGCGATCTGTGGAACTGCTGCGAGGTATTCCTTGCTGAGGCGACTTTCGATGCCGTCTGGGTGGTCGAAGTTCGGTGACCCGCCACCGCTTTGTGAGGCCATG
>CALKMY010000231.1 GCA_938091275.1 Candidatus Nanopelagicales bacterium
GCACCGAGAAGCGTGGGTACTGGACGTGGTACCGAGTTCTGCCGACGCGACTGACAGAACTGTCGATGGTGCTCGCGTAACGTTCGCCGATCTCTCGTTGGACGCAGCGTCGGCAATGTCGGGGGCAACCCGCACAATGGGCTCGTGATGCCTCCAGTGAACGACGGACCACACGACGCATCTGTGGAGGCTCGCCCAGACGGTCCAGGTTCGTATCCCGGGTGCCCGGCGACGGTCGCGGAGGCCACGGCGCGCGGTGAAGTTCTGCGCACCCCGCAGTGGGGGATCGGTTCGGCGGTCATGTCTATCGTCGCTGCGATTGTTCTCGGGTTGGCGGCTGCGATTCCGTTGTTGCTTCTGGATGCGCCGCTGCCCGTCACCGCCTTGGTGGGGACGGTGGTGCCCTGGATCGGCCTTGCCGGCTGGCCGCTGATCGTCACTCGACTTCGGGGCAATGGGCCGCGCGTTGATCTCGGCATTCGACTGACATGGAGCGATGTCGGCTGGGGAGTCATTGCGGGAGTTGTGGGATTAATCTTTGCCGGCATTGTCGCTGTCATCACTCAGGCCATCGCTGGGGACTTCTCCTCAGCCGCCGGTGAGATTGCTGTCGAGTTGCGAGAAGCGGGGCCTTTTTGGGCGTTGCTGGTATTCGCCATCATGGTGATGGTGGGGGCGCCGATCGTCGAGGAGCTCGCCTTCCGCGGAATGCTCTACAACTCCCTGCGCAAACGTGGCGTCGGAGCGGTGTGGACGATCGCCATTACGACGGTCGCATTCTCGGCTTTTCACTTTGAGCCCGTCCGATTCTTCCTCCTGTTGCCCATTGGAGTCGTCTACGGATGGGTGCGATGGAAGACGGGGTCTCTAGGGGCTTCCATGGTCGCTCACGGGGTGAATAACACCCCGGCTGCCCTTGTTGTTCTCCTCGGAGTTCCCGAGATGACACCATAGGGCTATGACGGAGAATTCCGGTACCTCGAGCGCCCCCCGGGCACGGGGTCGCGTTCTTGTCGTCGATGACGATGCTGCCCTCGCTGAGATGCTGGGAATCGTCCTTCGCGGCGAGGGGTTCGATCCCGTTTTCTGCGCCGATGGAAATGCCGCTGTTGACGCCTTCCGAGCGTCTAAGCCCGATGTCGTTCTGCTCGACCTCATGTTGCCGGGGCGAGACGGAATAGACGTCTGCCGGTCGATCCGCGCCGAATCGGGCACACCGATCGTCATGCTGACGGCAAAGTCGGACACGATCGACGTCGTCGTGGGGCTGGAGTCCGGGGCCGACGATTACATCGTCAAGCCCTTCAAGCCGAAAGAACTTGTCGCCCGCATCCGGGCTCGCATTCGACGCACAGATGACGTCGGATCTCAAGTTCTCACGATTAGTGACCTGTCGATCGATATCGGTGGTCACACGGTGCGACGGGGTAGTGACGTCTTGTCTCTCACGCCACTCGAGTTCGACCTCCTCGCCTGCCTCGCGAAGCGGCCAGGCCAGGTCTTTACTCGGGAGGCTCTACTCCAGGAGGTGTGGGGCTACCGGCACGCGGCCGACACACGGTTGGTCAACGTGCACGTCCAGCGCCTGCGGGCAAAGATCGAGCGCGACCCCGAAGCCCCCGAGATCGTGCTCACTGTGCGGGGAGTCGGATACAAGGCCGGTCCCTCCTGACTTGATCATGGGACGGGTCCTTCTTTTCTTCCCCCGAGCCGTCCGGCGTCTGTGGCGCCGGTCGCTGTTCATCCGTGTCGCAAGCTTGACTCTGGTTCTCTCGATCACCGTCGTCGGCGCCTTGGGTTTCCTTCTGCTGTCGCGTGTCACGACGGGGCTGTTGGAAGCCAAGGAGCGAAGTGCGGTCGGTGAAGCATCAGCAGGTTTGGGCGAAGCGCAGCGCCTGTTGGACGCGGCGGACACGGGCCCGTCCACGCCCTCACCATCACGTCTGGTCGACACCGTCGTGACGTCACTAGCCACTCGCGCCGGATCACCCGCCACCTTCGACGTGTTGCTGTTGTCGACCTTGCCCGACATCGGGGCACCGGAACGTGGGACCAACCTCGTCGCGGTCTCCAGCATTCCACCCGAACTTCGTGACGCGGTGACGCAGACCCAACGCCAGTCGTGGACGTTCACCGAGATCCGTTTCCTCGACGGTCGAACATCGCCCGGCTTCGTCGTGGGAGCTCCCGTGAGTATTCCCACGGTGGGTCCGTATGAGCTGTATTACCTCTTTCCGCTCAGTCAGGAGCAGCAAACACTCGACCTTGTGAGTAGTTCGATCCTGACTGCGGGACTCGTGCTGGTCGGACTCCTGGGCGTGGTCGCATGGATTGTGACGCGGCAAGTCGTTGTGCCGGTTCGCGCGGCAGCTCAAACCGCCGAACGGCTGTCGTCGGGTAACTTGGATGAGCGTTTGCCCATTCGGCGTGATGACGATCTGGATCAGTTGGCTCGCTCCTTCAACGCCATGGCCGAAAGTATCGAAGCGCAGATCACCCAATTGGAAGACCTCTCCCGGGTGCAGCAGCGATTCGTATCGGACGTTTCCCACGAGCTGCGCACTCCGTTGACCACGATTCGAATGGCGGCCGACGTCCTGTTCGAGTCACGTCAGTCATTGACAGCAGAGACAGCACGCTCGGCCGAATTGCTGCAAAACCAACTGGATCGCTTCGAGGCGCTGCTGGGCGATTTGCTGGAGATTTCACGATTCGACGCGGGTGCAGCGAAGCTCGACAGTGACTCGGTTGACGTGGCCACGCTGGTCCAGCGTGTCATCGATGGAACCGAGCCGTTGGCGCAAAGTCACAACCTTCGAGTGCGTTTTGCCTCGTATGAACGACCATGCAACGTTGTGTGTGATGCCCGACGCATCGAAAGAATCGTTCGGAATCTGCTGGACAACGCCATCGAACACGGCAACGAGAAGGGGGTTCTGGTCGAGCTTGCCGGGGACGTAGGTGTGGTCAGTCTGACTGTCCGGGACTTCGGGGTGGGCCTGCGCCCGGGCGAGGCCGGCTTGGTCTTCAATCGCTTCTGGCGTGCAGATCCCGCTCGAGCACGAACAACAGGAGGAACCGGCCTTGGACTCGCGATCGCATTGGAAGACGCACACCTTCACGGTGGGTGGCTGGAGGCATGGGGAGAGCCCGGCATCGGAGCGTGCTTCCGCCTGACGCTTCCGCGCGAAGCCGGGGGTGCCGTGACGCACGCCGTGCTCCCGTTGTCCGACGAGATGTCGGGTAACGACGACACGGCCGATACCTCCGATGATGCCAACGTCGGCGGATCACTGAAAGAGCCCGCGGATCACGCAAGGGGTGGCGTTGCTGATGACCCGCCCTCGGAAGACTCTCTGGTGTTCACGGTGCCGATTGACGGCGAAGGTGGACCGCGCAGATGAGGAAGATTCTGTTTTTGGTGGTCTCGTCGCTGGTGGTGACGGCGTGTGGAAATGTGCCTCAAGCCTTCACTGCTCAAGTCCCCACTAGTGGTCCGATTCAGCAGGGCGAGCAGGTGTCGGGGAGCAACGTCGATCAGTTCATCCGAGTTATCGCCCGGCCCCCACGACCAGACATGACGGCCACCGAGGTTGTGCAGGGTTTCCTTGACGCGAGCGCGTCCTTTGCTGACGATCACGCTGTGGCACGTGAGTACCTCACGCGGCCGGCCAATGACCAGTGGGACTCCACATCGCAGGTAGTCGTGTATGAGGGCGCGCCGGTTTTCTCAGAGTCAGGATTGAATGTTGAATTCGAGGCGCCTCAAGCAGGCGCTATAGGGCCGAACGGTCGTTACCGGGTAGACGAGCCAGGCGCTGGGTTCTCCACGACCTTCCGCTTGATAAGCACCGATGAGGGATTGCGTATCGATGAGTTGCCCGATGGCTTAGTCCTATCGCAGACAGATGTCGATCGTGCGTTCCGTTCTTATGCTCTGTACTTCTTTGACCCGTCGTTCGAGATTCTGGTGCCCGATTCTCGAATGATCCCGGTTGTTGGTCCCGGACTGGCGACGACGTTGGTGCGTCGCCTTCTGGAAGGCCCGAACGCGTGGCTTCGACCCGCGGTCCGCACGGGCTTTCCTGACGGAGTCGACCTGAATATCGACGCGGTTCTCGTCGATGCGGGTGTTGCCCAGGTGGATCTCGATGCATCGGCGCAGTTGGCAGATGACGCGTCGCGCCAGGCGCTCTCGCAGCAACTGGTCTGGACCCTGAGGCAACTCACGGACGTGCAGGCCGTCAACCTGACGGCCGCGGGCCAGCCGCTGTTTGTTCCTGGGGTTGCGAACCCGCAGCCGAGGGACGCCTGGCCGAGCGTTGATCCGTCGGGTCTGGAAGCTGATGCAGCCGCGTACGTAGCGTCCACGATTGGCGTCCGACAACTTGTCGAGGGCGGTACTCGTCCCGTAGACGGCCAGGCTGGTACCCGGGATCCGCTTTTGGCCAACATTGCGATTGCCGAATCGGGCGTGCGCATTGCGGGAATCGATGTCGAGGGTCAAACGTGGTCGGGAGCTTTGGTGCCGGAAGCGAGTCTGTTCTCACTTCCTGCGGTCAAGGAACCTGTGGGACTGGCGTTCGACGGTGTTGATGATCTTTGGATTGTGGATCTCTCGGGGAATCTGACCCTCTATTCGCCGACGGGGCGGTCTTTCCCGATCGAAGTGGGAGGCCTGGCGAGCGGCGATGTCATACGGGCAGCGATTCCTTCCCGTGACGGAACGCGAGCAGCCCTACTTGTGGAATCCGGTCCGCGAACCAATCTGCTTCTGGCTCGCATCGTCCGAACCTCACCCACAGGCCGTGTCGGAATCGAGGTCCAAGAGCCCATCCGAGTGGAGTCGAAACTCGTGGAGGTAGTGGACGTTGCTTGGTCGAGCGCCGACTCGCTTGCCGTTCTGGGAAGTGAGAGTGTGGGAACGCTGCAGGTGATCGATGTCAGCATCGGTCGGGGATCGCTCTTCACCCAGGGCGCGCCGGAAGGGCCCGTGTCTCTCGCCGCAGCTCCAGGACTTCCCACGTTGGTCGCGGCGGCAGACGGTGTCATCTACGACAACACGTCGGGAACGTGGTCCGGTCGCGTCAATGCCTCGTCACCTGCCTATCCGGGTTGAACGAGCTGAACGAGCTGAACGAGCTTTAAGGGGTACCGGCGATCGTGGCGACAGCGACGACGTTCATCCCGGCGAGCACGAGGGTTGCCGTGGCCTCGCGAGCGGTTGCTCCTGTCGTGACGATGTCGTCGATCAAGATGACGGGTGTTCCGAGTCCGGGGAGCGTTCTCCTCACGGAAAATGCCTCGCGAACATGCGCGGTGCGGTCTTCTGCCGTCAAATACTTCGTGCCCGGATCGCTGCGTGTGTCACGTAGTACGCGTCGTGTGTGGCATTGCTTAGCGGATCGAGTGACGGCTGCGCTGAGACGTTCAACATGGTCGAAACCACGGCGGCGGTGACTCGACTTTCGGGTGGGAACGGGAACCAAAGTTGGCACCTGATGAGTGCTGACACAGGTGATGAGGGCGTGATTGATGGAAGCGAGCAGTGCGGGTGCGAGCCACGGCGTGAGACTTCGCTGCCCGTGCTCCTTGTAGGCGTTGAGCATCTGCCGAACCGGTCCCCGGTAGTCCAAGGAGCAGACGACGGGAACACGCAGATCTGAGACAAGATCACCGACGTCGAGAGCCCGTCGAAGACGGGGGCGTGGCTGAAGAAGACGTGCGCACTGGTCACACATCATCGATCCGGGGAGACCGCAGCCGGCACATACGCGGGCCAAGATCAGATCCAAGACAGTGCTCGTCAGCGAATGCACGCGTCAAGATTGCAGCCTCAGGGGATCTTGGTGAATCGCGCAACGATGTGTGGGGAGATCGGAATCGGAGGGTGTGGATGAGCCGTGACGCGTGGGCTTCTACTCGCGTGATGACAGGCTCACGAGGCCTGCCTGGAGGGCAATGACAAGCGCGGCCGTCCGCGATGTGGCTCCGAGCGCATCCAGGATCGCTCGGACGTGGTTTTTGACAGTGTTTTCGGAAATCCCCAACGATTGAGCAATCTGGCTGTTGGTGTATCCGCGGGCGATAAGCGTCAAAACACTTGTCTCTCGGGCGGTCAGGGGGCGGAAGTCTCGCGACTGCGCATCGGCGGCGACTGCGTCGGCGAACCAGGCGTCTTGGGGACCCTTGTCGCCGTCCCATGCGTTTCGGTGTGGCAGGGAGTGAACCCGAAAACCTCCGCCATCGACGATCGAGCGGAGTGTGGGATCCAGTGGCCCCCTCCAAGTGATCACCGAGATTCCCAGTGCTGAGAAGGCCCATTGGCAGCTCAATCGGACTGCCATCGACAAGGTCGCCACGAGTGGCGAATCCACGGGGGCGTCCACTTGGACGTAGAGCCGCGCACGGGACCAGGGGCCGCCATTCGGCGCCGCGGACTCCTGTCGGAGGGTCAGTCGTCCTAGGAGGGGAGAGACACCCACACGGTGGACGCTCCAGGTGATGGAGTCCTCCTCGCCGGGTTCGGGATCGAGTTGGATGTGCCCGTCGCTGAGGGTGACGGGCGTGACGGATGCCATGCGGACCAGTCTTCCAGTGGCAACTACGATGCTGTGACGGTGCCGCGGCCTACGCGGCAAAGTCATGACAGGCAAGTGTGGGACGCAATTGCCCGCAATCCGAGCCGCGGAAACGCAGCAGTACGGAAAGGTCGCAACGTGGGAGTGCTGGACAAAATCCTGCGCGCGGGAGAAGGCAAGACCCTTCGAAAGCTGGAATCGATCGCGAAGGCTGTCAATTCTATCGAAGAGGACTACACCTCTCTGTCAGATGACGAGTTGCGCGGCCTCACCGATGAGTTCAAGGCGCGCTACGCCGACGGGGAGAGCCTCGACGATCTGATGCCCGAGGCGTTCGCAACGGTTCGTGAAGCAGCCCGGCGAACGTTGGGCCAGCGTCACTACGACGTTCAAATCATGGGGGGTGCAGCCCTGCATCTTGGGAACATCGCAGAGATGCGCACCGGCGAAGGAAAGACGCTTGTCGCCACCCTCCCGTCCTACCTGAATGCGTTGTCCGGGGACGGAGTCCACGTCGTGACGGTCAACGACTACTTGGCAGAACGTGACTCGGAATGGATGGGGCGTATCCACCGATTTTTGGGCTTAGAAGTGGGCGTCATCGTCAGCCAAATGAGCCCGACGCAACGCCGCGCTGCGTATGCCGCGGACATCACGTACGGGACCAACAACGAGTTCGGGTTTGACTACCTCCGCGACAATATGGCGTGGTCCAAAGCCGAGATGGTTCAGCGAGGCCACAATTTTGCCGTTGTTGACGAAGTTGACTCGATTCTGGTCGATGAGGCCCGAACACCGCTGATCATTAGCGGTCCGGCTGACCAACCGACAGCGTGGTACTCGGAGTTTGCTCGCATCGTGCAGGTTCTCAAGCGAGACGAGGACTACGAGGTTGACGAGAAGAAGCGCACGATCGGTGTTCTTGAGGCAGCAATCGACAAAGTTGAGGACCAGCTTGGTATCGACAACCTCTATGACACGGTCAATACCCCGCTTGTTGGCTTCCTCAACAATGCGATTCGAGCGAAAGAGTTGTTCAAGAAGGATCGTGATTACGTGCTGCTCGATGGCGGAGTCGTCATCGTCGACGAGCACACCGGTCGTATTCTCAAGGGGCGTCGCTACAACGAGGGCCTGCACCAAGCGATTGAGGCCAAAGAAGGCGTCGAGATCAAGGCAGAGAATCAGACTCTCGCCACCGTGACGTTGCAGAACTTCTTCCGCCTGTACAACAAGTTGTCGGGCATGACCGGTACCGCGATGACAGAAGCAGCGGAGTTCAATCAGATCTACAACCTCGGAGTCGTCCCCATTCCGACGAATCGTCCGATGGTCCGTATAGACCAGCCAGATCTGGTGTACCGAACGGCGAGTGCGAAGTTCGACGCGGTCGTCGAAGACGTTGTCGAACGGCACGCGACGGGTCAACCGGTCCTGATCGGAACAACCAGCGTGGAGAAATCCGAGCACCTGTCGAATGAATTGAAGAAGAACGGTGTTCCGCACGAGGTCCTCAACGCTAAGAACCACGAGCGGGAAGCGGCGATCGTCGCTCAAGCCGGCCGCAAGGGCGCTGTCACCGTTGCTACCAACATGGCGGGTCGTGGTACGGACATCATGCTCGGCGGGAACCCCGAGTTCATGGCGTCTGCGCAACTCGCCCAGAAGGGCTTGTCAGCGGTCGATGATCCCGATGCCTACGAAGCTGCCTGGCCCGAGGCGTTGGCAAGCGCCCAGGAGGCGGTCCAGGCTGAGCACGACGAAGTGATCGAGCTCGGCGGGCTCTATGTTCTGGCCACCGAGCGCCATGAATCTCGGCGTATCGACAACCAGCTGCGTGGCCGCTCGGGTCGACAGGGCGACCCTGGTGAGTCTCAGTTCTACCTTTCGCTGGAAGACGATCTGATGCGCCTGTTCAAGGCCGATATGGTCGATTCCTTCCTGCGTCGCTTTAACGTCCCTGATGACGTACCGATCGAAGCCAAGATGGTGACGAACGCGATCCGATCCGCGCAGTCGCAGGTCGAATCGCAGAACTTCGAAATCCGCAAAGACGTTCTCAAGTACGACGACGTCCTCAACCGCCAGCGCCTGGTCATCTATGGGGAGCGCAAGAGAGTGCTCCACGGTGAAGACATCGAAGACCAGATTCGCTCCTTCATTGACGACACGGTCAACAGCTACGTATCGCAGGCCACGGCTGAGGGTTACCCCGAAGATTGGGATTTTGAGCAACTGTGGACGGCTCTCGAGCAGTTGTATCCGGTGTCGGTGACCGTTGAGCAGGTAGAAGAGGATTCGGGTGGCGGCCGCGCCGGAATCAGTTCGGAGTTCCTCGCAGAGGTTCTCGTCGATGACGCGCAGGCAGCCTACGGTCGACGGGAGGCAGAACTAGGGGAAGAGGTCACCCGGGAATTGGAGCGGAAGGTCATCTTGACCGTGCTCGATCGCAAATGGCGCGAGCACCTGTATGAGATGGATTACCTCCGCGATGGCATCGGCCTCAGGGCCATGGCGCAACGCGATCCCTTGGTGGAATATCAGCGTGAAGGTTTTGACCTCTTCACCGCCATGATGGATGGCATCAAGGAGGAAACGGTCGGTTACGCCTTCAATGTTGAGGTCGAGGTCAAGCCCCAGGTCGCGCCGGAAGTCGCGGAGCAGATCGAGGTGCTGTCCGATGCGAGCGAGAGCGAGGCGGGAGCTGCGATAGCGGCTGCGGTTTCTGCTGGAGCTACGCAGTCGCAGGAAGCGCAAGAAGGCCCGACGATTGAGGCTGCAGGACTAGGCCCCTCGAGACCTGACCATATGGAGTACTCCGCTCCCGATGAATCCGGCGGAATCATGCATGGAGAGATGGATGCCGACGAGGATGGCATCGTGGAGGTGGACCCGAACGCATCTCGTGCCGAACGGCGCCGCGCGGAGCGGAGCAATCGCAAGAATACTTCGAAAAAGAAGAAGCGTCGCTGAACCGTTCTCAGCGAAAATCGATGGCTGTGACCAGCCAGGTTCCGGGCCGAGACTCCATCCGCAGGGCAACTGCATGCGATCGTGCCGCGCCGACGACGACGGCAGATGCTTCGATCGTTCCGGGCGCTACCAGACAACAGCGGACAGCACGGATCTTTCTCAATCGCGTCATGCCCGTTGCCGACCGCGCCGCGGGGTGTCGGGCATAAGAAGTCCCTCGGATCGCCAAAGTGGTGAGCTGGTCGGGTGCAATGTGTTTGCGGAGTTGAGTAGCTGGTCGCTCTCCCAAGGCAACCTCGAAGATTGCCCGAGACATTTGCGCGGCCCACGCGACGGGGTGTGGACGGCCCTTCCCGAGAGCCGCTAATTCTTCCCGTTCGTCCTCGTCCGGGACGACGCGCAAATAGTTAGGTGTGGACGGGTGTGCGGGGATTCCCCCGGCATGCCACTCGAGCGGCAGGGCGAGCTGCCGACTCGATGCGGGTTTCGCTTGTGCCGCGGCCAGGTGACCGGAGACGACCCGCAGGTGCGGTCTGCGTGACGTGGTCTTCTCGTCGACTCTGTTGGAAATCTGGTTGTCCTCGGAGACTGTGCCCATGATCGACCCCTTCCAGCCCTTTCTTTGAATCAATTTGCTGCTATTTGATGTTGTTTAATATTATTTGGCATTATCACGTGACGTGACCATGCGCTGTCAAGGTCCGGGCTGGATCCCTGCACAGGGTGTGGACACTGACGTTCTTCCCCTGTTGGGCAGTTTTCAAACGGAACTGCTCGTGTGGTCTACGTCACAGTTGTGCTCGTGCCAAGTCTGATTGGGCTGGCGTGAGCGTGGGAATACCAGCGTCATGACCGGTGACGAAGACCAGGTGTCGGAGGATCTGTGGCGAGAGGCTGCTGGACGGGTTCAGGCCGATCAGGACATTGATGTCCTGATGGAGGCGCGCGGATTGATGATCGCGGAGATGAGAGATGTCACCGCCATCGATCGGCGTATGGCACTGGTGGCCGGGGACTCAATGCGGCTCGCTGTTCGCGGACTGCGTTGGTTATCGGGAAGGCTCGTAAGCCAAGCTGCTGACTACCTCGTATTGAGCCCCAGTGGTGAGTCCCTCGAGCGAATACTCGTTCCGTCCCACGCAATCTCCATCGTGCACGATCTGCCACGTGCCTTGCGCATCGATCGGCCGGAGCCGCTCGACCGCGAATTACCTTGGAACTCGCTACTTCGAAACCTCATCGGGCACGAGATTCGTATCGAGATTGAGGGGGAGAGTCTTGCCGGTCACCTGAATTGGGTGGGCCGAGATCACATATCGATCGGCGCGGACAGAGATTCACTTACCTGTATGTGGTCATCCATCGACGCAGTGCGGTTCGACTATCGAGAGTCCTCGTAGTCGTCACTATCCGCATGCTCAGGGGGCCGTGAGATGAAGTCCTTTGTTTGCGCGTACATGCGTTGGATGTACTGCTCAAGTTCTGCCGTCTCTACTCTCCATTGACCCCGTCCACCGATCTTGATCGCTGGCAGCTCTCCAGAACGCACTAACGCGTACGCCTGAGAGGCAGAAATATTGAGGGTCTCGGCAACGTCAGCCAAGGTCAAGAAGCGAGAACTCACGGGTACATCGTTGCAAATGGTTCCCAAAAAATCGATCACCGCATCAATCTGTGGATGAAGTCGGCTGCACGGACTTCCCTGTGGAAAGTCATTGGCGTGATGGACGTAACGTCGAGCACCCTGGAGATATGCGGTTTTCGGGTCTCAGCCCTGCTCGTTTACGTCTCGCACGATCGAGCCGCCGGTCAAGGGCAGCCTCCCAGCAAAACATGGGTGAGGCTTCTCCTGCAGCTCAGCGCTTTCGCGCTCCCCGTTGGGGCGATACCCGGTTGTGGATCGGTTTGCTGCTGTTGGTCGTGTCGATGTTTGCTGGAGCCAAACTGCTGTCCCAGGAGTCGGAGGCAGTAACCGTCTGGCAAGTAGGCCGTGACCTGTCGGTAGGAGCCGAGGCGATCGACTTGAAGCCCATCACTGTTGCCTTGGGGCAAGCTCAGGAGGACTACTTCTCTGTGGACGAGATACCCACAGGGAGACTGCGATTTCCTGTCGAGTCGGGGGAGCTCTTGCCGCGGTCGGCGATGACGGGGTCTCAACAGGAACCAAGCCGAGTCATCACGGTGGGAGTGGATCCTTTCCATGCGCCAGTGGATGTTGCGCCTGGAGATCGTGTTGATGTCTGGTCCACACCAAGTACCTCCACTTACCTGCCTGATAGTCCGGCGAATGACCGTTCACCGAATCCGCGACTTGCCTTGGAATCAGTGCTGGTGGAGCGCGTAGAAAGCGACTCACTTGGAGGTCGCAAGGCCGTGGTTCTGCGCGTGACCCCGGAGAACGTTGGTGACCTCGTGCGGGCCTCACGGTCGGGGACCATCGACCTCATCAAGGTTCCGGTCCAAGGATCCGGATCGTGACAGACATCATCTGGTGCGCCCCGGGTAGGCACGACGAGCCGGAGTTGCTTGTCGAAGCAGGAGCACGCGGCTTCACCGTCATTCGCAGATGCTTGGATGTGGCAGAACTTCTTGCCGTAGCTGGGATCGATCGACATGCCGGCCTCGTCATTGATGTCTCCGCACCACGTCTGAGTGCCGACACCCTCGCCCATGTCGCCAGTAATGAGCGCTGCGTCGTTGCTTACTTGGCGGACAGTGCCGATGCCTTGACGCGTGCAGAGTCGATATCTCGTCTCGCACCCGGAACGGTCCTCGATATTCGATATGCGAAGAGCCCGCGCAGCGTGATTGACCTGATACAGGAAGCGCTCCATGGGTCTGCGGAGAGACCGGGTGCGGAAGGACTCGACACTGTGGTGTCGGGAGCGTCACCGATTGATGATGAGGGTGGGGACACATCGATCGGCGTGGATGTAGAGCGGGGCAAACTCGTGGTCGTGTGGGGCCCTCATGGTGCCCCTGGTCGAAGCACGGTTGCCCTGGGGCTCGCGGAGTCATGCGCGGCGTCTGGGTACCGCACATGCCTGGTAGACGCAGACACCATCTCTCCCTCTCTAGCTCTTTTGATCGGCATGACGGAGGACGTCAGTGGCCTCCTGGTTGCTGCCCGGTACGCGGAGCAGGGGGTTCTTGATGCCCGTTCTTTAGGTGCCGCGTGCCGCACCTTGTCCGAGTCGTTGTGGGTCCTTTCCGGAATCGGATCGGCAGATAGGTGGTCTCAGGCTCGACCCTCCGCCCTCGATCTCATCTGGTCCGAGTGCACGCGGCACTTCGATCGTGTGATCGTTGACGTGGGAGGGCTCCTGCGAACTGAAGAGGTTGATGATCCCTTCAACGGCCTCGGCTTGCGCCGTGACTGTGCCACGGTGAGTGCACTTCAGGTATGCGATTCCGTCGTAGCCGTCACGCGGCCAGATGTCGTTGGACTCGCACGTCTCGTGGAAGACCTGCCCGACGTCCTCGCATTGACGTCGCACTCGCGTGTGGACGTGGTGGTGAATCAGGTGCCCCGAAAATCACGGGGTCTGGAATCCAATGTAAAGAGGCTGATCAACGAGGTCGGTCTTGATTTCCCTGTCCATCTGCTTGCCTTTGATGACAGAGTCAGGGCGTGCCTGGAACGCGGCTCCCTCTTTTCGGAGGCGTCGTCCCTATCGAGAATGCGACGCAACTTTGGAGTCATCGACAAACACGTGGGCGTGCAATTGTCGGCCTGAGTGAGGCCACTGGCACGACAACTACCCGGACTCCTATCTCAGCTTGTCAGGAGCAACCCGTAGTACGTCAATCGGCGACCTTCAACCGCATCCTTCTGTGGCGGATCGGTGGATGTTTCCACCATTCCTGGAGCGGGCATGTAACACTTGTGGGTACTTGGGAAGGAGTCAGGGTGGATCGTCTAGACGCGACAGACAGCGCGTTGTGGTTTGCCGAGGACACCTCTACGCCCCGCAATGTTGGCGGAGTTGCCATCTTTCGACCACCGGAGGGTGGGTTCGATCACGAGCGACTTGTTCGCCTGATCCGCAACCGCATCGCGCACGTGCCCCGATATCGGCAGCGGATCCGCGAGGTGCCGTTGGGGCTGTCGCGACCCGTGTGGGTCGATGACGCCACATTTGACGTTGCGTACCACGTGCGACGTTCCGCGCTACCGAATCCGGGCACGCGCGACCAGTTGGATGAGTTGGTTGCACGACTCATGGCTCGTCCCCTCGACCGGTCACGACCCTTGTGGGAGATGTACCTCATCGAAGGTTTGGAGAACGGGAACTTCGCTGTTGTAACCAAGAGCCACCAGGTTCTCGTCGATGGGACCGGCGCCATCGATATCGCCCAGGTGATGCTCGATTCGCACGCTGAAGTCCCGGACGACACTCCGGATGTGTGGAACCCCCGACCTGAGCCCTCGGATCCGGAGTTGATCGGATCTGCTCTGTCGAGTGTTTTGACGCGTCCGACGGTTGCGTGGGATGTCCTCAACACCGGTGTTCGCGATGTTGGCGCCGCAGCTGAGGCTGTGGCCGTTTGGGCGAAAGACACGAGCGTGGGTCTCGTGAAGTCTGTCTTCTCCATGATCCGTTCGCCGATCGAGAGCCCCTTAAACACACGCATCGGTGCTCAACGGCGATTCGCGAGAACAGAACTTTCCCTGGAAGACCTTCAGCAGGTTCACGGAACGAGTGTGGGAACGGTGAATGACGTCGTCTTGACCGTTGTCACCGGGGCTCTGCGTGAGTGGTTGATGAATCGGGGACGCGTGCTCGATGCGTCCGCAACTTTGAGGGCTTTGGTCCCGGTGAGTATCCAGTCCGAGGGCACATCCCGGCGAGACACGAACGTTGCCGGCCAGGTGGGAGCGTTCTTGATCGACCTTCCCGTTGGTGAGGCTGACCCGATCATTCGACTGCACCAGATCGCTTTTCACATGCGCGACCTGGGGAACACCGAGCGCTTGGTGGGCGCTCGAGCGCTCGCCGGCATCGCGGGCTTTGGGCCACCCACACTCCACGCCCTCGGCGCCCGAGTGGGCACTACGTTGTCGAATCGCTCCTACAACGTTGCGATAACCAATGTTCCTGGTCCGCAGCGTCCTTTGTACGCGGCCGGAAGCGAAATGATCTCGGCTTACCCGTTCTCTCCGCTTGTGCAGGGACAGGCGCTCGGTATCGGCTTGACTTCGTATCAGGGGTCGATGTTTGTTGGACTTACCGCAGACCGAGATGCTCTGGCCGACGTCAGCGTGATCATCGACGGGCTGACAGATGCATTGTCCGAACTCAAGGAAGCCGCGTCTAAGGAGTCGGGACTTCGCATTATCCCGGGTAGGGCCGATGCAGTATGACCTCGCAATCTCGGTCTGCTGAGCGCACTGCACGTCGGGCGATCGTGTTCGGTGGTGGTGGAGTGCTGGGAGGCACATGGGCGGTTGGCGCCTTGTCCACCTGGGAGCAAGCGACAGGGTTGCGCGCCAAAGACGTCGACATACTCGTGGGAACGAGTGCTGGGTCAGTACTTGCTTCACTGGTCGCCTGCGGTGTCAGCACTGAGGAGCTGATTGCCCACTACCAGGACGAGCAGGTCACAACGGGGCCTCTCGCCGGGTATCAATGGGATCCGGATCGAGCCACAGGTGGACATAAGCCGGGAGTCCCAAAGTTGCGAGGGCTTGGCTCGCCGGCGCTCATTCGATCGAGCCTTCGGAACCTAGGCCAACTCCCGGCGACCACCGTTCTCTCTGCGTTCCTACCGGAGGGTGGCCGGTCCCTCAATCGTGTCGGTCACTTGATTGACGCGGTGACGCCGTTCGGCGAATGGTCATCCCACCAAAGCCTGTGGGTCGTCGCCATGGACTACGCCGATGGGCACCGCGTGGTATTCGGCAGATCGGGAGCTCCCGTGGCGCCGCTGTCCAGTGCTGTCATGGCATCGTGCGCGATCCCCGGATGGTTCACTCCGGTGGATATCGGTGGACGCACCTACGTCGACGGGGGAGCGGTTTCGGCTACATCGGTCGATGTCATTGCCCACTCTGGTCTTGACGAGGTGTACGTCATCGCTCCCATGGTGTCTTTCGAGATGGATTCGCCATCGGGCATTCCCGCGCGGCTCGAGCGCAGATGGCGAGCTCAGGTCACGAAGGTATGCCGAGATGAAATGGCCTTGGTGCGCGCATCCGGTGCTCGGGTCTATGCGATCGGTCCCGGACGAGAGGACCTGGAGGCGATCGGTGCCAATCTGATGGACTCCAGTCGGCGCAAACTGGTTCTCGATACGTCCCTGCGCACCAGCGCGCACGCGTGGCGAGATGAGTTCGCAGAACAACTCGCGGGGTGAAACTACTCGAGTCCCGCTAGCCGCGGTCGCAGGCAATCTGGCTCCCGCTAGCCGCGGTCGCGTTGCCACTCAGCCGCAACGCGTTCCTCTGCCTTCAGGTATTTCTCTGTCTGCTCCGCCGCGACCGATTCGATGGTGCCGCCGACAAAGGGAACGGACGCTTTGAACGTTCCCTGCGTTTGGACGGAGGAACCGTCGGCAGCCGGAGCAAGAAATAAGGATCCGGAAAACGACAGTGGGCCGCTGAAGTCGACGGACACGTCGGCTGTGCGGGAACCGTCAGGACTTGCCGCCGACCATTCCTGCGTCTCGGTCGCAGAGATCGTCTCACCGACAAACTTCTTCGCTGGGGCCGGCACGTCAGCGGGCAAGACCCTGGTCGAGGTAATGGTCACCGCACCATCGGGGGTGGCGTTCACTTCCACCGTCGTCTCCAGGGAACCGGTAGCGGCGCATTTGACTTGAACATATTCCGGATCACGCAGCATGGCGAAAACCGTGGCCGGATCGGCTTCGAAAGATTGACGGTAGGTGAATTCCTTGGCCATTCGTGACCTTCTTTCCGGAAGTGGACGCAGCTGGGGTGTGCAGGTCTACCGTAGGCGACGAGCGGGAACGATGGTCGATTCGATCAGCGAGAGGCGATACTCGTGAGTGAAGCGGCAGGCTTGATGTGGCGCGATGCCCTTACTGAACTTCCTGACCAGCAGCAGGTGGCATTCGCTTCGCGCTTCTATCGGTATCTGTCCGATGAGGAGATGTCTGGCCACGAGGTCCGGACTATGGTGGACGATCTGGAAGCAATGCGGGCTTGGGCAACCGACCGCGCACCCGGTCAGACTCTCGTACGGGGCTGGACTCCCGACATTCCCGGAGTGGGCTATTCAGTCATCGAAATCGTTACCGACGACATGCCTTTCCTCGTTGATTCGGTCACCGCGAACCTTGTGTACAGCGGACGCAACGTTCACCTGATCGTGCATCCACAGCTAGCCGTTAAGAGGAACAATGACGGCACGCTTGAAGACGTGCTCGATATCGATGTCGATCACGCACCGCCTGATGCGCTCATCGAATCCTGGATGCGCGTCGAGGTCGAGCGCGACTTCGTGTCCGATGATCTTGAGCCGCTGATCAACTCCACTCGACGCGTGCTGAGCGACGTACGCAAGGCCACGACGGACTGGAATGCGATGCGCGCACAGGCCGAGAGCATTGCGCATGAACTCAACCAACACCCTCCGGTCGGTATCGATTCGCATGATGTTCACGAGGCGCGGGCACTGCTTCAGTGGTTGGTGGACAACAACTTGACGTTCCTCGGATACCGGGAATACGACTTGATCACCGTTGAGGGTGAGGATGCGCTGCGCCCGGTGCCGGCAAGTGGATTGGGCATCTTGCGCCAAGAAACGGCGAGTGGTCACGAAGACGATGCCGTCTCGCTGTCCTTTGCGATCCTGCCTTCGAGTGTGCGATCCAAGGCCCGTGAGCCGCACCTGCTCATCCTGAGCAAGGCGAACTCTCGATCCACGGTGCACCGCGCTGCTTACATGGACTACATCGGTATCAAGAAGTTTGATGCCGACGGCAACGTGGTCGGGGAACGGCGCTTCCTCGGCCTGTATGCCGCGTCGGCCTACAACCACTCGGTGGCCGAAATCCCGGTCTTGCGCGACAAGCTCGACCACGTGATGCGCGCACTGGACTACGTCCCTAGCTCGCACAGCGCGAAGGATCTACTGCAGTTTCTGGAGACCTATCCGCGCGATGAGCTCTTCCAGATTGACGACGATCTCCTCGCGCAGTTCGCCGAATCGGTCATGCACCTTCAAGAGCGCCGCCAAACCCGGCTCTACGTGCGCCCCGATGACTACGGACGCTTCCTGTCCTGCCTGGTCTACCTGCCCCGTGACGGCTACACCACCGCGGTCCGTTTGAAGATCGAGTCGATCTTGAAGGAAACCTTCGGTGGGATCTCGGTCGAGTTCACCACCCGCGTTACCGAGTCGGTGCTCGCGCGCCTGCACTTCGTCGTGCACGTTCCCATCGGCCAGGGAATCCCGGCCTTCGATGAGGACCATCTGCAAGAGCGCGTCGCGGCCGCGACGCGATCGTGGACCGATGAGTACGCGCGCATCCTGATCGAGCGGGTGGGGGAGGCCCAGGCGCCGGCGTTGTTGAGGATCTACGACGATGCCTTCCCCGAGTCCTACAAGGAGGACTTCGATCCGACCACCGGAGTGAACGACACACTCGCCATCGAACAACTCGAACCAGCTGAGCTGAATTTGCGTCTCTACGCGCCGGTGGTCAGCGATGCCCGCGAACTGCGCTTCACCGTGATGCGTGTAGGCCAGGCGATGCCACTGACCCAGGTGCTACCGATCCTGCAGCGCCTCAGGGTGGACGTGATCGACGAGCACCCCTATGAGATCAACCGCGCCAACCGACCAGCAGCACGGATCCTCACGTTCGGGGTGATCCTTCCGGACGGCGGCATCCGTGAACTCGACTCACTGTTCTCCCGCTTCTGTGAAGCGTTCCGCGCTTGCTGGGACGGCCGCTGCGGCATTGACACCTTCAACGCCCTTGTCGTCACCGCCGGTGTGGACTGGCGTCAGGCGATGATCATTCGCGCCTACGCCCGTTACCTGCGTCAGATCGGTTCCACCTTCGGCCAGGGTTACCTCGAGCAGGTGATCCTCGATCACTCCGAGATCTCTCGAATGTTGATTGAGTTGTTCGAGGTGCGCTTCGACCCTGAGGAAAAGCGCGATCGGCAGCAAACCGAGGACCGTCTCCTCGAACGCATCAATCAAGCCCTGGACGCCGTTCCGAGCCTGGACGCCGATCGGATCCTGCGGCAGTTCCTCAGCCTCATTTGCGCGACCGTGCGCACCAACTTCTACGCCATCTCCCGCGCAAGTGAGGGGAGCTGCTCGGTCGCCTTCAAACTCGAACCCGGGTCCATTCCTGATCTCCCGCTGCCAAAACCGAAGTTCGAGATCTGGTCCTATTCACCGCGAGTGGAAGGTGTGCACCTGCGCTTCGGACCGGTGGCCCGTGGTGGCCTGCGCTGGAGCGATCGCCGAGAGGACTTCCGCACTGAGATTCTCGGCTTGGTCAAGGCGCAGGAGGTCAAGAACGCCGTCATCGTCCCGGTCGGCGCAAAGGGCGGCTTCTTTCCCAAGCGCCTGCCCGATCCCACGTTTGACCGGGAGGGCTGGGCCAAGGAGGGCCGCGCCGCCTACCGCGAGTTCATCTCCGCGATGCTCGAGGTTACCGACAATCTCCAGGACGGAAAGGTCATCGGACCGCAGAACGTGGTCCGTCACGACGAAGACGACCCCTACCTCGTTGTCGCCGCGGACAAAGGAACGGCTTCCTTCTCCGACCTCGCCAACGAGATAGCCGCCGAGCACGGCTTCTGGCTCGGTGATGCCTTCGCCTCCGGAGGCTCGGTCGGCTACGACCACAAAGCCATGGGCATCACCGCCAGGGGCGCCTGGGAGTCGGTGAAGCGCCATTTCCGCGAACTCGACATCGACACCCAGTCCCAGGACTTCACCGTCATCGGCATCGGCGACATGAGTGGCGACGTCTTCGGTAACGGCATGCTGCTCAGCGAACACATTCGGCTCATTGCCGCATTCGATCACCGCCACATCTTTATCGATCCGAACCCGGATGCCAGCACCTCTCTCACCGAACGAAAGCGAATCTTCGACCTTCCGCGTTCATCCTGGGCCGACTACAACAGCGACCTCATCTCCGCCGGCGGCGGCGTATTCAACCGCGCACTGAAATCCATCCCGATTACCCCGCAGATGAAGGATGTTCTCGATATCCCCGAGACCTCGCAGTCGCTCACACCCGCTGAACTAATCCACGCGATCGTGCAGGCACCAGCAGATCTGCTGTGGAACGGCGGCGTTGGTACTTACGTGAAATCCCAAGCGGAAGAGAACCAAGACGTCGGTGACAAAGCCAACGACGCTGTCCGCGTCAACGGCTCCCAGCTGAGGGTCAAAGTCGTGGGCGAGGGCGGCAATCTGGGCCTGACCCAACTCGGGCGTATCGAAGCCGCGCGGCACGGCGTGAAGCTCAATACCGATGCCATCGACAACTCCGCTGGAGTGGACACCTCCGACCACGAGGTCAACATCAAGATCGCTCTGGACCGCGCCACGGCCGACGGCACCCTCACCGCACCCAAGCGCGAGGAACTACTGGAGGCGATGACCGACGAAGTCGCCACCAAGGTGTTGCAGGACAACTACGACCAGAACGTCGTCCTCGGCAACGCCCGTCGCGGCGCGACTGCCCTGGTCACCGTGCACCAGCGAATGATCCGCCAGCTTGAACACGAGAATCTCCTTGACCGAGCGCTGGAGCATCTGCCCGATGACGAGGAGTTCACCACCCGCCGCGCTGCGGGTGAAGCCCTCACCTCGCCGGAACTCGCCGTTCTGCTCGCGTACGCCAAGATCGCGTTGCTGGCTGAGTTGAACGAGTGTTCCCTCAGCAAAGACCCCTGGTTCGAGCGCACGCTCCTGAACTACTTCCCTCCCGCGATGCGGGATGCCTACGCAATCGGAATCGGCGAGCATCCGCTCCGCGATCAGATCATCAACACCGTCGTCACGAATCGACTGCTCAACGTCGGCGGCATCACCTTCGTCTTCCGAGCCCAGGAGGAAACCGGCGCCAGCGCCGAGCAAGTTGTCCGCGCTGCGCTGACCGCGATGGAAGTCTTCGCTATCGACGAAATGTGGGACTGGGTCAACAAGCTTGATAACCAGATCCCTACCACCGCGCAAAGTGCACTGCAGCTGGAAACCCGACGGCTGCTTGATCGCGCGACCCGCTGGTTCCTGCAAAGTCGCACGGGCGACATCGACATTGGGCAAGAAGTTGCCTACTTCGCGCCCGTTATCTCCCAACACGCCCATGGTGTGTCATCCATGCTCCAAGGCAATGAAGCCGCGCGATACGAAAGGCTCACCTTGCGCTTCATTGAAGCGGGCGCTCCAGAGGAACTGGCTCGTCAGGCGGCGAGTAGCCTCGATGTCTTCCTCCTGCTAGACATCTCAGATATGTGTGCTCGGACGAACGAGTCCTCCGATTCAGTTATTCGTTTGTATTTCACGCTCTCTGATCGCTACGACATGGATCAGACCCTGCTGCGCATCACGGCCCTTGATCGTGGGGATCGCTGGTCGGCCCTCGCTCGTCAGGCTTTGCGCGCTGATCTCTACCAAGCCATCGCGGCGCTCACCGCCACTGTCATTGACCTCACTGACTCCAGCACTCCACCGCAGCAACGCATTCAGCAGTGGGAGGAAGCCAACGCCGAGGGCGTCGCGCGCGCCCGCGGCACCCTCAAGGAGATCAACGCCGTGGAGGAACCCGACCTCGCAACCCTCTCGGTTGCGTTG
>CALKMY010000232.1 GCA_938091275.1 Candidatus Nanopelagicales bacterium
TTCAGCGCATTCACGAATCCAAGCACGATCGCGACGATGAAGATCGGGAACATCAACCCGGGCGCCGCGGTGATCATGTTCCAACCGACAAAGGCGAACAGCACCACCAGTCCGAACATGATCGCGGACTTGACGACGACGTCGTTCAAGGTGACCCGAACCCCGCCGCCGGCGGTGACCGCCTGGAATTCGGCGTCGGTGCTGGTCGGTGGCGTGCCGGCTGCGTCCGGCGTCGCGGTGGACGGCGTAGACGGAGCGGCTGGCGTTGCCGTGGGGGCCTGGCCGGAGGCCTGCGTGTACGCCGAACGACCTTCGTCGTACGCGAATCCCGGGGCGTCGGCCTTCTCGTAGCGGGAGAGGACGGGGTTATTGGTCTGCATGGGGCAACGATAACCGACCGGTACCCAACCAACCACGCGAACCTCGCAGAGGATGTGGACGGATACGGAACCGTTTGTGAAGCGCCGAGGACGCGGGTTGCCGAGCGTCGGCCTGCTGATAGCGAACTCGGCACGACTGCTGCTGCTCCCACTCGCCGTTCCTCCCGCGCATAGGTACCGTCGATGAGTGACCAAGCAGCAGCCCTACACCGTCCTTCGTGCCAGTGACGGCTACGAATTGCGTGAATACCCCGCGTGCGCCGTCGCGGAAGTCACCGTCGAGGCCGACTTCGATAAGGCCGGGAGCATGGCTTTCCAGCCTCTGTTTACCTACATCAGCGGCAACAACCTCGGCCAGGTGCCCATCGACATGACGGCACCAGTGGTGCAGCGGGAGGGTGACGGAACCGAACCGCGAGCTTCCACCGGCCGCAGCGAGAAGCTCTCGATGACCGCACCGGTGCTGCAATCCTCCGGTGTCGCGGGCCGACAGGTGGTCGCGTTCGTCTTGCCCTCATCGGTGACGGCGGCTTCCGCACCTACCCCCGTCGACTCCCGAGTAGTGATCCGCGAGATACCGCTGAGCCTGACGGCCGCGACCCGCTACTCGGGGCGCTGGTCGCGTTCTGCCTACAACGAGCACCTGCAGCGGCTGCGATCCGCGCTCGAGCGAGACGGCCTCCGCGGCGTCAGCGAACCGCGCTTCGCACGTTTTGATCCCCCAATGAAGCCGTGGTTTCTTCGGCGGAACGAAGTTCACATCGACGTCGAGGACGCCGCCGTAGCCGGCGGATAAGCGCACGTCCTGCCATGGATGAAGGGACGTTGTGGTGCCCTCGATGGGATTCGAACCCATACTGTGCCGGGTTTAAGCCGGGTGTCTCTACCAGTTGGACTACGAGGGCGGACGACTCGAGAACCATGATTGCGCATGTGACGGCGCATTTCTGACCCCCTACCCTGGCGATTATGCGCAATGGGCCGGGCCTGGGGACGTGGGTTCTGCTGATCGTGCTCGGTTTCGGTTCGCTCGCCGCCGGATTCGGGGCGGGGTTGTGGTGGCAGGACCGCGATGTCTCCCCCGAGACCGCGCGCTGGGTTCTCACCCATTCGGCGCAATCGGCTCAACTCACGCCTGCGTCGGTGGGCTTGTTCACTCTGACGATGTCGCCGGTCGATGCCCAAGTCATCGCGGTTCGCCAAGACGACCCCGGTTCCAGTGAGCTCATGCCCGCACTCCGATTGGAAAGCGAATGGCAGACCATGTTCGGTGAGGAATCGATCACCGTGACGCTCTTGGTCCACGACGCGACCACCGATGCTGATCCGGACGCCGCATCGGCCGAAAAAATCACGCTGCTCGCGGCTGAGCCTGTCGTCGATGGCGACATGGTCACCTATCCCGTGGAGGTCCTCGAGCCGACCTTCATTGCGCAAGACGGTGCGCTGCGTGCGTTCACCGAAGTGACGCTGGTGCTCCCCGAAGCCACGCGGAGCGTTGCCGGCACTTCAGCGGACACTCTGTAGGGCGATCGGAGTCCGGGTTCGAGCGGACTCCCCGGCCGCGACCGCCAACGCGACGGGGGCGCGACCGTCCTCGATCGACACGGGGGATGGGCCTCCGTCATTCAGATAGGACCAGAACGCGCTCCACTCGTGCCGATACGCGGATTCGTATCTCTCCAAGAAGTGGTGGGGAACCACCGCCCCGTGGCTACCTTCCGCGTCGACGACGACGGCCGCGTGGTCATGATGGTTCTCTGAGGTCACCATTCCTTCGGAACCGAACACTTCCACCCGCTGGTCGTGCCCGTAGGCCGCTTGGCGGCTGTTGTCGATAACCGTCATCGCGCCACTCTCGTGACGCATCCACACCACGGCCGTGTCGAAATCGCCCGCCTGTTCGATCTGCGGGTCGATCAGCACGGCGCCGCGAGCGAATATCTCCTGGACGGGGGAATCAACGAGGAACCGGGCCATGTCGAAGTCATGGATGGTCATGTCGAGGAAAATTCCACCGCTGACGGATATGTAGTCCATTGGCGGCGGCTGCGGATCTCGCGTGGTGATGCGTAACAGGTGCACATCCCCGACCCGCCCATCGACGACCGCCTGCTTGGTGGCCTGGTGGGTGGGGTCGAATCGCTTGTGAAAACCGACCATGAAGGGAATGTCACTGTCGGTGACCGCTCGCACTGCACGGTCGACCTCGTCGAGGTCGAGGCTCACCGGTTTCTCACAGAAGACGGCGACACCTGCCTCAGCGGCAGCGCAGATGTAGTCCACGTGAGTCGTCGTGCTCGAGCAGATGGCGACGGCACAAAGGTTCGGTCGATCCCAGATGTCGGCGATATCCACCGCGTGCGCTCCGACACGCTTTGCCAGATCGATCGCCCTGCTCGGCTCGACGTCCGCGAGAACGAGATCGACCATCGGAAGGGTTTCGGTGATCGCGCGTGCGTGAACAGAGCCGATGCGACCGCATCCGATGATGGCTATTTCGCTCTTCATGGCCGAGGCGATGTCTCCTCTATTTGTCGTCTATTCGGAGCCGGGCGGTCAACGCATGGCCGAACATGAATTCCGCGTCGGCAATCGCTGCCGTGGTGGGAGCGACTTCCTTGCTCCCCACCTGGGTGACTTTCTGGAACGTCAGAGTCTTCAGGAACTTTCCGACCCATAGGCCACCGGTGTATCGAGCGGCGCCGCGAGTCGGCAGGACGTGGTTGGTTCCGATGGACTTATCGGAGTACGCGACCGTCGATTCATGACCGAGGAACAGCGATCCGTAGTTCCTCAAGCGCCGATGAAACCAGTCCGGATTCTTCGTTTGCACTTCGAGATGCTCCGGCGCGTACCGATCACTCACCTCGACTAGCTCGTCGTCGTTCTCGCACACCACAATGGTGCCGAAATCTCGCCATGCTGCTCCGGCGATCTCCTTGGTCGGCCAATCGCCTTCGAGCCACGCATCCACCTCGCGGGCTACCTGCCGTCCGAGATCCGACGAAGTCGTCATCAAAATCGCCGGACTGTTGGGGCCGTGCTCTGCCTGCCCGAGAAGATCGGCGGCAACGATCCGCGGATCGGCGGTCTCGTCAGCGATTACCGCAACTTCCGTCGGCCCCGCCAGGAGATCGATCCCGACAGTTCCGAACAACTGGCGTTTTGCTTCTGCGACATAGGCATTGCCGGCACCGACGATCATGTCGACCGGTTCGATGTCTTCGATTCCGAAGGCCAAGGCTGCGAGCGCTTGAACTCCCCCGAGGCACAAGACTTGATCGGCTCCACACCTGTCAATCGTGTACAGCTGAGGCAGGAAGATCCCCTGCGCATCCCGGGGAGGTGCCGTCGCCACCACGCGATCCACTCCGGCGACCTTCGGCGTTGTCACCGTCATGATGGACGAGGCGATAAGCGGATACACGCCGCCCGGGCTGTAAGACCCCACTGCTTCGACGGGAACATGGCGGTGGCCGAGCACCACCCCGGGCAGGGTTTCCACCTCGAGTTCGAGCATCGTCTCCAACTGACGTTGCGCGAACCTGCCTACCTGTTCCCGTGCCTTCTCGATGTGTTCTGCGAGCTCATCGTCGATGGACGCACGGGCCTTCTCGACTTCGGATCCGTCTACGGTGAAGTGTGCCGGGCTCCACTGGTCGTACCGCTCGGAGAATCGTCGTACCGCGCTCTCTCCTTCGGCTTGCACCGACGACAAGATGTCGCTGACGGTGTCTTTCACCTCGCGGGTAACGGATTCTGACTGCGCGAGACCGCGTTTGAGAAATTCAGGCACTGGAGCCGGCTCCTTGTCTATTCGATGTCGGGGACCAGGGGGTTTCGGTCGTCATGTTCGGGTGCTCACGACTCGTCCGAAGCCAAGAGAGGGGACAGGTGGGCGACGCTGGCGCGTAGATCCGCCAATGGATCCGTCGATGAGTCGGGGGGCCGATCCTGTTCGATGGTGGCAGTCCCGGAAAACCCGATGGAAGACAGCGCCCCGATCACTCCGGGGAAATCGACGACTCCATCGCCGATCGGACAGAAGATCCCGGCCGCGATCGCTTGCCAGAAATCCCACCCTTCTTCTCGGGCTTGCGCCAGGACGAGCCCGTTGACGTCCTTGAAGTGCACGTGATCGATGCGGTCGGAGAAGTGATCGATCGCCGACACCGGGTCGATTCCCGCATAAGCCAAGTGCCCCGTATCCAGACACATCCCAATGCATTCGTGGTCCACGTCCGAGAACAGCGCCTCGACCTCGTCGAGGAATTCCACATTCGTGCCCGCGTGTTGGTGGAAGACCGCACGCAGGCCGTTCTCGCCGGCAATCGTGCCAATCTTCCTGACGCGTTCGAGGTATCTCCGCCGATGGGCGTCATCCATTCGCGTGGCTGTAGCTGACCGACCGGCGGTGGCAACCCGCGTATCGGTGGGTTGGTCGACGAGGATCAGAAAATCGCCGTTCAATTCCCGCACCAGGCCGCTGGTGCGTCGTGCAACGTCGAGCACCTCGTCTTCCCGTGCGTCATCGAAGATGGGTTGAAACATGAAGGTTCCCGCAGTGGACAGGCCGCGGGATTCGAGTTCTGGTCCGAGAATCTGCGGGTCTTCGGGCAAGTAGCCCACCGGACCCAATTCGAGAGTGTCGACACCGCTGGCCTCTATCTCGTCCAGCACCCGATTCCATGCAGGGTTATGTGGATTGTCGGCGAAATCGACTCCCCAGGTGGTCGGGGACGCGGCGAGACGGATGTTCGCAAGTGTCATCATTTGGCCGTCCACCCTCCATCGACGAGGAGGCTCGTTCCGGTGGTGGAGCTCGCCAAATCGCTCGCTAGAAAAACGACGGCGTTGGCCACATCGTGTGTAGTCGCCATGCGTCCTTGAGGAATGCTCGACATCACGTACTCGCGCTGCTCCGGGGCAGCGAGGTACTGCGCCGTCAACTCCGTCTCGACGAACGTCGGAGCGACCGCGTTGACCCGCCATCCCTCAGCAGCCAGTTCGACCGCCATCGCCTTCGTCATGCCTTCGACGGCATGTTTGCTCGCGCAATAGGCGACGCGATGGTGCGCGCCCACGTGGCCCATCTGGGATGTGATGTTGATGATGCACCCCGACGACGCAGTAGCGCGACGGGCCCGAACGAAGGCGCGCGACGCCCAGAAGACGCCGGAAATATTCGCTTCCATCAATGCGTCGTAGTCCGCTTCGGGGATGTCGGTGAAGGGTCCCGGTGAGTTCATGCCCGCAGCATTCACGAGTGTGGATGCATCCGCCCATCCGTCGATGGCGTTGGTCACTGCAGGACGATCACGAAGATCGACAACAGCTGTTTCGACGCTGGGAGCGACGTCTCGCACATCCGCAGCGATCCTCGCCAACCGCTCCGAGTCGCGGCCGATCATCCGAAGACCGGCGCCTCGTTCCGCGAATTGCTCACAGATGGCCGCACCTATGCCACCGGTGGCGCCGACGACGATCGCCACCTGACCCGCAAACCACTGCTCCCGATCGCGCACGTCCACTTCTTTCCGCTCT
>CALKMY010000233.1 GCA_938091275.1 Candidatus Nanopelagicales bacterium
CAACCTGAACCTGACCACCCAGCAGTTGGCAGACCTTGCCGGCTCCCTCGCCGGCGGTCTCCTCGGCGTTATCTCGAGCGTCTTTGGTGCGATCTTCTCGTTCGTGACCATCGTCGTCTTCAGCTTCTACTTCTCAGCGTCGGCGCCCCAGATCAAGCGCTTTCTCGCGTCGTGGCTGAAGCCGGAGCGTCAAGTCGTCTTCATCGAGGTGTGGGATATCTCGGTCCGCAAAGCCGGGGGCTTCGTCATCTCCAAACTGGCCCTGGCAACGGTTGCCTCGGCGGCGCATGTCGCGTTCTTCTGGATCATCGACATCCCGTACTGGCTCCCGATGGGCATCTTCGCCGGCTTCGTCAGCCAGTTCATCCCGACCATCGGCACCTACATCGGCATCATCGTCCCGGCCTTCTTCGCCGCCTTCAACGACCCCTGGGACGTGTTGTGGATCGTCATCTTCGCGACGATCTACCAGCAGATCGAGAACTACATCTTCTCGCCACGGATCTCCACCGCGACGATGGCTATCAACTCCGGGGTTGCGCTGGCCTCGGTGTTCATCGGCGCAGCCTTGTTTGGCCCGATCGGCGCCATCATCGGCATTCCTGTGGTGGCGATTGTCATCGCCGTGATCGAAACCTACGGCCGCAGGTATGAACTCGATCCGGAGTTGCACGACCGGATCTAGAACCCCAGGCGCCGCAACTGCTTCGGGTCCTTCTGCCAGTCTTTTGCAAGCTTCACGTGCAGATCCAAGAACACGGCAGTGCCCAGGAGTCGTTCGATCGCAGGCCTCGACTCCGCGCCGATATCTCGAAGCCGTGAGCCCTTCGCACCAATGACGATCGCTTTCTGACTATCTCTCTCGACGTAGATATCGGCCCGGACGTCGGTCAACGGCTTGCCGGCGGGGCGGTCCTCGCGCGGGACGATCTCCTCCACCACGACGGCAATGCTGTGCGGAAGTTCATCACGTGCCTGCGCCAGGGCGGCCTCGCGGATGTATTCCGCGATCGTTATGTCAACCGGCTGATCAGTCACCTCGTCCTCCGGATACAAGCTCGGGCCCTCGGGAAGCGTGTCGATGAGCAGCTGCGTCAGTACGTCGATGTTCGCCCCCGTCGTCGCGGAGACCGGAACGATGTGCGCGAAGTCGATCCCGACCTCACTGCCCAGCTGCTGCGCATGCATCAGTTGTTCAGCGACTCGGTCCGCGGACACTGCATCGGTTTTCGTCACGACAGCGATGCCGACGGCCTTGGATGCGGCAACCTGCTGAGCGATGTATCGATCGCCCGGACCGATGTCGTCGGTGGCCGGTAAACACAGTCCGATGACGTCGACGTCCGCGAGCGTCTCGTGCACCTGGTCGTTCAGACGCTCACCCAACAACGTCCGTGGGCGATGCATTCCCGGAGTGTCGACGATGATCAACTGGCCGTCGCTTCTACTGACGATGCCGCGGATTGTGCGGCGCGTGGTTTGTGGTCGATCGGACGTGATCGCCACCTTGGACCCCACGATCGCGTTCATCAGGGTGGACTTTCCCGCATTCGGCCGGCCGACAAACGTCGCGAAACCGCTCCGGTGACCGCCCCCGTGATTCACCGGCGCCTCACTGGGCTTTGTCATCGACCGGACTCGACGGCGTCGGCGAACTCCGCCATCGACGTGAACGTCCAATCGGGGCTCACCGTCGCGTGCGGGTCGGGGGTCGCACCCCACCCAGGATCAGCGTGGCGACGGTCGATCCACACGGTCGTCATGCCGCGGGATTTCGCTGGGACGTGATCGTGGAACAGGCTTTGGGCTACGTGCAGAAGCCTCTCGCGCGGGATGCCCATCGAATCCACCTGACGATCGAGGGCGTCGAAGTTGCGTAGCGATGGCTTGTAGGAGCCGATGCTCTCGGCGGTGAGAATCGCATCGAACGTGACACCGAGTTTCTCGTTGCTCGCGGCGAAACCACGGTCGTCCACATTGGACACGATGATGAGTGCGAAGTGTTGCGCGAGCCGCTCCAAAGCCTGGCGAGAATCGGGAAACGCGGGCCAGTCGGGTACCGAGGTAGCCAGGAGGTGCGCGTCGTCATCGGATACGTCGACCCCCAGCGTCCTCCCCAGGGCGCGCATGGCTCGCGCAAGTATCGACGGATACGGGTCTGTGGGGTGGTTTCGTTCAGCGTCCGCCTCGTTGTCGGCGTAGGCGACAAGCAACTCCTCCGTGCTCAACGCGACGCCATGACGATCAGCCCATGCACGCAATACCGATCCGATGCCAGCTTCCCAATCAATCAGGGTGCCGTAGCAGTCGAAACTGAGTGCCTGGAAGTCTCTGAGTTTCATGTTGCGACAGTAGTCGATACTCGACGCGCACTGGCGGTCGAGCAGGCCTGCAACGCCGTTCAGCTCGGTGCGTGCCGATCACTCATCGTCGTGCTGATCACTCATCGTCGTGCTGTTCGCCATCGTCTGCAGTGGCGATGCGCGTGGCCAACACTGCCCCGATGCGGTTGCGGCGCCCGGCGCCCCGCTCGGCAACGAGGGACCAGCCGTTCTCCACAACCTCGGCCCCGGGAATCGGCACGCGACCGAGTCGCTTCGCCATCAAGCCCAGCACCGTGTCCACGCCTTCGTCTTCGGCATTGATCTCAACTTGCGTCAATTCTGCGAAGTCATCGAGATTCATGCGCGACAGCACGCGGTAGCGGTCATCGTCCAGTTGCGTGACCTCGGGGGCAGCGGTGTCGTACTCATCGGCTATCTCTCCGACAATCTCCTCCAGGATGTCCTCGATCGTCACTAGGCCGGCCGTCCCGCCGTACTCGTCCACC
>CALKMY010000234.1 GCA_938091275.1 Candidatus Nanopelagicales bacterium
GGTCGAAGCTGCCTTGGGGGAGTGCGGCCACCTATCGATCCATCGCTCGGGAAACGCGATCATTGCTCAGACGCGGGGCCTTACACCGCGCGTCATCATCGCGGGACACCTCGATACCGTCCCGGCGGCGGGCAACGTGCCTCACCGGCTCGACGGTGGACGGCTGTATGGACTCGGCGCGTGTGACATGAAGAGCGGAGTGGCCGTTGCGTTGAAACTCGCTTACGAGATGCGCACGCCCGCGGTCGGTGTTCGCTTCATCTTCTATGACTGTGAGGAAGTGGCGGCCGTTCACAATGGCTTGGCCCGCCTCGTCGCGGAGGAGCCATCGGTTGTTGAAGCCGACGTCGCCATCGTCATGGAGCCAAGCAACGGCATCGTGGAAGGCGGATGTCAGGGGACGATCCGGGTGGACGTGCGAGTTCCAGGGGAGCGCGCCCACAGCGCGCGCTCGTGGCAAGGAAGCAATGCGGTGCACAGTGCCGGCGAGATTCTCGACCGCTTGAACGGCTATGTGCCGCGAGAGCCCACGGTGGACGGCCTTCGATACCGGGAGGGATTGAACGCCGTAGGAATTCGCGGAGGTGTCGCGGGCAACGTCATTCCCGATGAATGCATCGTCACCGTCAACTACCGCTTCGCCCCCGATGTGTCCGTTGCCGCCGCGATCGACCACCTTCACGAGGTGTTTGACGGGTTCGAGCTCACGGTGGTCGACGAAGCACCCGGTGCGCGTCCAGGGCTGGACCGGACGATTGTTGCATCGTTCGTCGACGCGATGGGCGGGACAGTAGAACCGAAGTTCGGGTGGACGGATGTGGCGCGGTTCTCTGCGTTGGGGACGCCCGCGGTGAACTTCGGTCCGGGTGATCCGACGATCGCGCACTCGGTCGATGAGCATGTGGACGTGAGCGAGATCCAGCAGGTCTACGCCAAGGTGAGCGCCTGGCTCGACACAGCCGAGAACTTCTAGGTGCACGTCGTGCCCCGATCAGTATGCGTCTTCTGCTCTTCCAGTGAGCTCATTGCGCCTCGGTATCTGACGTTGGCCGACGATGTCGGTGCGGCTCTCGGATCACGAGGCTGGACGTGCGTCTCAGGTGGCGGGTCTGTGTCCATGATGGGCCGGCTCGCTCGGGCAACGCGTGCAGCAGGCGGTCACACAGTCGGGGTGATTCCGGAGGCGCTGCGGGGTCGAGAAGTGGCTGATCTCGACGCCGACGAACTCGTCGTGACGCAGAACATGCGAGAGCGCAAAGGCATCATGGACGAGCGCTCGGACGCCTTCCTGGCCTTGCCCGGGGGAATCGGCACCCTGGAAGAACTCATGGAGGTATGGACAGCAGGAGCCTTGGCCATGCACGACAAGCCGGTCGTCGCTGTGGATCCGTGGGGCGACTTTGCTCTTCTTCGAGCGCAGGTGGACGCGTGGATTGATGGGGGTTTCGTGAGCCGGGACAGTCTGACCCGCGTGCGGTGGGTCGCCACCGTCGACCACGCGATTGAGGCGCTGACGGCACCCGTGTTGCCGTCCGCCGATTCCGTGATGGAATGACGACGTGGGCGTGGTCTTCTTCCTGATCGGTGCCGCTGTTGTGGCGGCCATCGCATGGTTTGTCGTCGGCAAATTCGAGGTGTGGCTTCCCGATGCTGGGAGCGATCTGAAGCCGAATACCCGAGATAACGACCCGGCCTTCGACGTCGTCCTTCGAGGTTACCGAATGGACGAGGTCGACGACACGATCGCGCAGCTGCAAGCAGAGATCGAGTCCTTGCGCACGAACGATCACCAACGATGACCGCTCATCTGTCCCTCGACGTCATCGTGAATGCTCCGGTGGAATCGGTGTTCGATGCGTTCACGCAGTGGTCTCGACAAGACGAATGGATGATGGGAACGCGGGTCGAGGTGCGCCACGGAGACGGCCGCAGCCGCTATTCCGAGATCGCCGGGTGGACGGGAATCGGTCCGATTGGCTTTTGGGACACGATGACGATCACGCGGTGGGAGCCGCCTTATCGGGTGGATGTTATGCACACGGGAGCACTGGTGCGAGGGACCGGAACGATGGAAGTGCTCGCCCTTCCCGATGGCCGCAGTCGTTTCGTGTGGAGCGAAGGGCTGGTTCCACCCCTGGGCGCTCTCGGTCGAGTGGGGTGGCCGGTGGTGAAGCCGGCGTTCGCCGCCGGTGTCCGCAAGTCCCTGCGGGTATTTGCTGCCTTGGTGGAGTCCGGCACCCTGCCGCGCTGACATCTCGGCGACCGGGGATAATAGGCGCCTCAGGCTGGCGTGGGTACGCGAGCCGTGATTTCCCGGGGCGCTTCCCAGGCGTTTCGAGGTGACACACGGAAGGGGACAGATATGGCCGCGATGAAGCCACGAACGGGCGATGGCCCGCTCGAGGTGACCAAGGAGGGTCGGGGTTATGTCATGCGGGTACCCCTCGAAGGTGGCGGTCGCCTCGTCGTCGAATTGAACGCCGAAGAAGTCAAGAACCTCGGCGAAGCCCTCACGGGCGCTCTTCCGTCCTAGTCCACGCGTCGTTGCACCGACCCGGTGCGCCCTTGGGGCGGCGGCGTCCCCCGAGGCTTGGCCTGTGCGTCTCCCGGCGGGTGACGTCTCGCTATCGCAGAAGGATTTCTAGTCGCGGCGGCGTAGGCACGCCACGAGCATCCCGTTTCCCTCGGCGAGAGGCGTTGCGGCCCAATCTGCGTCCCGCCTCATCAGTTCGGCGAGCTCTTTGACGGCCATCGCCTCGACGTCCCGGCGGGCGGGATCGGCAACCATGTCGTCCTCCCCGATACCGAGAAAAGCAACCACGCCACCGATACGCAAGAGGCGTTTGGCCTGGTCCAACATGGCCGGGTACTCACCTCGATCGGCGTCGACGACAACGACGTCGTAGGCGCCGTCGGACATGCGAGGAAGAACATCCAACGCCCGACCAGCAATCAGGCGAGCGCGGGACGGCTCATGTCCGAGAGACACCAGTGCCTCACGCGCGTGCCGTTGGTACTCGGCTTCGGTGTCGATGCTGGTCAACACGCCTCCGGGCGTCATTCCCTCGAGAAGTGCCGCTCCGGATACTCCTGTCCCGGTGCCGACCTCGACGACTGTCTGGGCTTGCACGCTTGCTGCAAGGAAGGTCAGGAAGCGACCGGTCGCGGGAGAGGCGGGTGAGATTCCGAACTCCCGGGCCCGTTCCCGAGCAGCTTCCACCGGCTCTGGTTCGGGAATCCAGGAGTCAGCAAATTGGGCGAAGGTGACGGTGGATGGGGAGTTCGGCGATGTCGATGACATGGGGGACGCCCTCTCTTCCTCGTCCCGGTATTGGCGGCTTTCTCCGCCATCCTTTGGGGCCTCTGCAATGCGACGCCCCCGTGGATGTGCCCCGGGATCGATCGCAGCCTAGCCTTAGAGACGACAGGGTGAGGATTTCCAGAAAGGTGGCTGAGGTTCGTGAGTGACGACAGGCCCTCCGAGGGCTCGGGCGTTCCCCCCCAGCCGGCCACGGACGGTCCCCCTGCACGTCCGGACCCTTCGCCGATTCCCCCTCAGCCCGCCGCGCCTCAGCCCACCGCGCCCCAGGGCCCGCCCACGCCGGCGATGCCAGCCCGCTACCCGAATTTCGTGGCCTACGGGGCGAGCCCCCCTCCTCCGGGTGCGGGGTCCGTTCCCGGCGGTTACCCGCCATCGGCTCCCGGCCAGCCGTCGGGCTTCGGTGGCTCCACCTCGAGGCGATCGGGCATGGGCCTGTGGGGCGTCATCGCGGTCGCAACAATCGTGTCGTTGATCGTGGGGTCTTTCGCAGGGCTCGCTGGTTACGTCGTCGGTCAAGCGGTGGACTCGGCGAGTTCGACGAGTTCTGCAACTCTCGCAGCGCCGGCTCCTCAACTATCGACTATCCCGTCAGACCCGATCCCCGCGGATCAGATGCCAGAGTCGGTGTCGGAGATGGTGTCTGCGGTTCTTCCCGGGGTGGTCTCCATCGCTATCGATAGTCGCGATGAGCGCGGCAGCGGATCCGGCTTTGTGATTCGTCCTGATGGATACATCTTGACCAATAACCATGTCGCTGCTCCCGCGGCCGATGGTGGATCGTTGAGAGTCTTCTTCGAGAACGGCGACAGCGCAGACGCGGAGATTGTCGGCCGAAACTCCGCATACGACCTGGCGGTGTTGAAGATCGACGCGGACAATCTTCCGGTTGTTCGATTGGGAGACTCCGATGCGGTCACGGTTGGGGATCTCGCCGTCGCCATTGGAGCGCCGCTGGGTCTTCAGGGAACGGTGACCGCCGGCATCATCTCCTCCCTGGATCGACCGGTGACCGCCGGTGGTCAAGGAGAGATGGCCTACATCAACGCGTTGCAAACCGACGCGGCGATCAACCCGGGGAACTCCGGCGGGCCGCTGCTGAACAGTGCGGGGCAGGTGATCGGCGTGAACTCGGCCATCGCCACGTTGGCGCCGACGTTCACCGGTGAAGCCGGGTCGATAGGTCTCGGGTTCGCGATCCCGGTGAATTCCGCGCGACGCATCGCCGAGGAGATCATCGCGACGGGTGACTCCAAGACACCCATCATCGGTGTCACGCTCGATACGTCCTATACCGACGGTGGATCCCGGATCAGTGAGGTGAATCCGGGTGGACCGGCGGAAGCTGCCGGACTACGCAGCGGCGACATCATCACTGCTCTCGCGGGACGAGAGACGAGCGACTCGACAGAGCTTGTCGTGGCGATTCGGGACTTCGCTCCCGGAGACACCGTGGGCATCACCTACCTGCGCAGCGGGGAGTCCCAGACCGTCGATCTCGTTCTTGGTGGCTCGGAAGACATCGGTTGAGATGTTCGACATCGGTATCGGTGAATTGGTTGCCCTCGCGGTGATCGGACTGTTGATCTTCGGGCCCGAACGGCTGCCCAAGGCAGCCGCCGATGCCGGCCGGTGGGTGCGCCAGATTCGTGAGATGGCGTCGTCGGCGCGCAAGGAGATCGTGGACTCCGCCGGCGTCGACCTGGCGGACTCGGTGGACAGTTTCAAGAGTTTGAGTGAACTGCATCCCAAGCGCCTGATGTCTGGGCTCTTGGACGACGATGACGCCTCGGCAGCGGCCGGTGCTGCAGACTCCGGCGACGGTGGCACATCGACAGACGCACCGAAGAAGCCGGCGCAGACCTTCGACCCGGATCTTTCCTAAGCCTGATTTTTCCTGGGTCTTCTCCGGGACGTTTCGGTGATGCGCGCCCGGCTGGCCGTGATCAGCGTCCGTTAGGCGAAATACCCAATTGCATTCCGGCGAGGCCGCGGGGTCGGGCTCCTAGGTGCGCGGCGATATCCGTCAGCGCGACGCTCGCCGGAGCCTGCGGCTCAGAAATGACCAGAGGGTGTCCGCTGTCTCCACCCTCGCGGAGTCGCGGGTCGAAGGGGATCTTGCCGAGGACGGGTACCTCGGTCCCGAGTGTCGACGTGAGTTGCTCGGCGACGAGGTCGCCCCCGCCCACACCAAAGAGATCCAACGGCTCCCCGCAGTGCGGACACGGAAATGAACTCATGTTCTCGACGACACCGAGGACCTTCTGGTGAGTCTGCTCGGCGAGGGTTCCTGCCCGTACCGCGACATCCGATGATCCCAACTGCGGCGTCGTCACCACGATGATCTCCGCATGCGGCAGCAGTTGAGCGGTGGAAATCGCGATGTCTCCGGTACCGGGAGGCAGGTCCAGAAGAAGGATGTCGAGATCTCCCCACCAGACGTCGGACAGGAACTGCTCGAGGGCTCGGTGCAGCATCGGCCCGCGAAACGCCACGGGCGTCTCGACTCCTCCCGGTTTGAACGGCAACATCGACATGATCCGAACTCCATGAGCCTGTGGTGGCATCAGCATTCCCTCGACCATGGTCGGAGGGTTCGTGGCGCCGAGGATGCGAGGTATGGAGTGCCCGTACACATCGGCGTCGAGCAGGCCGACGCTTAGGCCCTGGCTCGCGAGAGAGACGGCGAGGTTGGCGGTGACGGAAGACTTACCGACGCCTCCTTTGCCGGAAGCGATCGCGAAGATTTTGGTGGTTGATCCGGGTTGGGTGAAGGGGATCTCGCGCTGATCATGACCGCGGAGAAGCTTCTTTAGGTCGGCGCGCTGCCCGTCGCTCATGACGTCGAGCTCGACATTCACCGCCGAAACGTCGGGCACCTGCATGACCGCGTCAACTACCCGATCGGTGATGGTGCTGCGCATGGGACAGCCCTCGACGGTGAGGTAGATGCCGACATCGACGACACCACCGTCGTGAATGTCGACACCCTTGAGCATGCCGATTTCGGTGATCGACCGATGGATTTCGGGGTCCTGAACGGTCGCGAGTGCTGCGTGAATGGCATCGGCGTTGGGGTTAGGGGGCACACCCCGATGGTATTGGCCGACTAGGCGGGTGGCGAATCCTCTGGATCGGCTTCGGTGGCCGACGCCGAGGTCCGGGGACGGTCACCGTATTCCTGGGAGTTCACAACATCGGAATTCACAACTTCGGAATTGAGATCGCGCCGATCGGCTTCGAGTTGATCCAGACGAGTCATGATGGCGTCCAAAGTCTCACGCAATTCACTGCGAACGTAGTCCCGGGACGCGAGTTCTCCGAGAGACGTGCGTAAGGAGGCCACCTCGCGGGCGAGATAGTCGCTATCGGCGAGCATTCGCTCATTGCGCTGACGATCCTCTTGATACTGGACACGATCGCGGTCTGTTTGCCGGTTCTGGGCCAGAAGAATCAGGGGTGCCGCGTAGGACGCCTGGACGGACAGCAGCAGAGTCAAAAAGATGAACGGGTAGGCATCCGGCTGGATTCCCCCCGGCGCGAAGACGTTGAAGGCAACCCACATCAAGATGACGACCGTCATCCAGGCGATGAAGGCCCAGGAGCCGATGAACCGGGCGACCCGTTCCGATATGCGACCAAAGCGCTCGGAGTCGTAACTGGGGCGAATGCCGCGGGTCGTCTCGATGGGCTGGTCAACGGCGCTGTGACCGCGGCGACCGGCGCTAGCCATCGGATGCTCCCGGGGTCGATGGTCCATCGTTGGTGCTGGCAGTGGTCTCCACCCGGTCGGGTCCAACCTGCTCGCGCCAGTTCGCCGGCAGCATGTGGTCCACCACGTCATCGATGGTGACAGCACCGACGAGATGGTTGTCCTCGTCGACGACGGGAACAGCGACAAGGTTGTAGGCGGCGAAATCGCGGGTCACGTCCGCCAGCGGGGTGTCGGGTCGAACAGGGTCGACGCTGGTGTCCAGCAGCGATGAGATCAAGGTCGACGGCGGCTCGCGAAGCAGCCGCTGAAAGTGACACGTGCCGAGATACTTGCCGGTCGGGGTTTCCGTTGGTGGCCTGCAGACGTACACCTGGGCGGCGAGGGCGGGTGGAAGGTCGGCTTGTCGAATGCTGGCGAGAGCCTCGGCGACCGCGGCGTCGGGGGGAAGGATCACAGGCTCGCTGGTCATCATGCCGCCGGCAGAGAACTGGTCGTATGTCATTAAACGGCGAATATCTTCCGCCTCTCCCGGGTCCATTTCCTCGAGAAGAAATTCGGCGTGATCGGGGGGTAGCTCGGAGATGAGGTCCGCGGCGTCGCCGGGGTCCATCTCCTCGAGGACGTCGGCGGCACGTTCACGATCTAGCGCCTGCATGATTTCCACCCGATCGTCATCGACGAGTTCCTCGAGCACGTCGGCGAGTCGCTCATCGTCGAGTTCGCGCGCGACTTCGAGTCGTCGCTTGGGTACCAACGTGTGCAGCAGCGATGCGACATCGGCCGGTCGCAGGGAATCGATGGACGCGAGAAGTTGTTCTGCTGGCTGAGCGGTTTCCGGCAGGGATAGTCCGGTGACGTCTGGCCATTCGACCATGAAGCGTTCGGACCGCCGTCGCAGCCCGGTTCCCGGTCGGCGCACGAAGAGCGAGTCGACCAACCACTCTCGGCTTCGGGTAGTGGTGACACCGATATCCACGACCCGCACCTGCTCACCGGATTCGCGGAGCGTAATGGAGTGATCGAGGAGCTCTGCTGTGGCCAGTGATTCGTTTCGGCGCTGCTCGAATCGTCGGAGGTTCACGGTTCCCGTGACAATCACCTGGCCGGCGTTAATGGCGGTGACCTTCGTCATGGGCACGAAGATGCGGCGTCGGGGCGGAACCTCCACCACCAGTCCGGTCAGACGCGGCGGGTTGTCACCGATGCGGAGAACGACGACGGCATCACGCACCTTTCCGACCTGATCGCCTCGTGGGTCGAACACGCCCAGGCCCGCCAAGCGAGCGAGGAAAACGCGGCTGGTGTTCGCCGTCATGGGGTTCAGGCTACCGTCGGCGCGGAGTGTTCCGGCCGAGTCGATGTGCGGAACGCATCGGGAAAGGGGCAGGTGTGATGTCCGACGGTTCTGCGCCACCGTCCGGCCTGTCTCGGCCGCCGGCTCCGGATGTGGTGCGGCTCGGTGTGGCCGTTGTCTTCATTTCGCTCAGTGGGCCGATGATCGCGGCGACGGCGGCGCCCGTCCTGGCTATTGCGTTTTGGCGATGCCTCATCGGAAGTGGCATCACGGGGGTGTGGGTCATCGCGCGTCGGTGGAGTTCGCTCGGCGCTTTGACCAGGCGGGAGATCCGGCTGACGGTGATCGCGGGTGTCTTCCTGGGGTTGCACTTCGCAACGTGGATTCCCTCGTTGACGTTGACCACGATCGCGGCGTCGACGGCCCTGGTGGCAACACAGCCGATCTGGGCCGCATTGATCGCACGGGCAACGGGTGTGCGTATTTCTTCTCGAGTGTGGATCGGAATCGCCATCGCCTTCTCGGGAGTGATCGTCCTGACCGGGGTGGATCTGTCTGTCGATCCCGCGCACCTATGGGGTGATGCGCTCGCTCTGGTGGGAGCCGTGTTTTCCGCCGCGTACGTGTCCGTCGCGGAGCGAGTCCGCAAGACCGTGGACACATCGACGATGACGTTCGTTCTCTACGCCGTCTCGGCGGTGACAATTCTCCCGCTCGTGTTCATCTTTGGACAGCAACTCGTGGGCTTCGATGCCCAGGCCTGGGCCTTGATCCTTGCGGTGACGCTCGGCGCGCAATTACTCGGTCATTCGATGATGACCCGGGTGCTCTCGAGCACGTCGGCGACGGTCGTCTCGCTGGCCATCTTGTTTGAGATGCCGGGGGCCACCTTGGTTGCCGCCATCTGGCTGGGCCAGGTGCCCCCGTTGGCGTTGCTCCCTGCCGCCGCTTTGATCCTTGCAGGCCTGGTGATCGTGATCAAAGCCGCGGATCGTGGTCCCGCTGCCGCCTCGGTTACCGAGACTTCTCCCATGTGAGTATCGAGCTCAACGGCAGCAAGATGAGCGCTGCTACGACGGTAACGCTGATACCCCACGCCACCGAAAAGTTCTCCGCGATGACACCGACGATGAGTGGTGCGGTGACGAAACCGGCACGCGACAACCAGCTGATCGTGGCAACGCCCGTGGCCGGTCGGATACCGGGCAGGTGAGCAGCGGCTCGCATGGCGGCGGGAAACAGCGTCGCGACGCCAAATCCGGTAACGGCACAGCCGATCATGAACAGCCATGGTGATTGCGCGAGAAGTGACAGCCCGAGAACGACGGCGGTGCCGGACATGGCGACCCGCGTCCATCGACGCTCGCCGAGGGCGTCGACGATCCGATCCCCGCTGAAGCGTCCGATCGTCATCGCCACGGTGAAGGCGACGAATCCCCATCCGACGGTAGAGCTGGGTGCGCCGATGTCGGTCAGATAGATCGAACTCCACCGTCCGGGAATGTCCTCGATCATGACGGCGAGAATGATGAAGAGCCCCAGGCCCCAAATGATCGGCCGGTGGAGTACGCGGGTCGCGGCTGACCGCTCGTCGGCATTCGCCGGACCGGCGGCAAGGAGAGAGCTTGGGTCTGGTTGGGCATCACCGATGGGATCGTCGGTGGTCTCCAAATATGAATCGGGGTCCTTGCCGGGAAGCAGCCAGGGCCGCGCCACCAGCACGAGCACGGTGCACAGAACTGCGACCGCGGCCAGCATCCATGCGATCGGCAGCGAGATAGCCGCGGTCGCGACCCCAATGAGGCCTCCGGCGACGGCTCCCAGAGACCAGTAGCCGTGGAAGGTGTTCAAGATCGAACGGTGGACACCCGTTGCCCTCATCTCATGTTGAACCCGCATGGCATGTGAGTTCATGGCGGCATCCATGACGGCGTCGAGGCCGCCGACCAGCAGAAGCACAAACCCCAGGGTCCAGGCGCCGGGCGCCAAACCGATGAAGGGAAGGATCGGAGCGACGGTGAACAGCGCCGCCATCGCAACGCGCTGACTGCCCCAGCGGTGAATGAGGGGACCGGCGGATACTCCGGCGGCGATACCGCCGGCGGCCCCGGCGGCCAAGGCGGCTCCTACCGCGACATCGGTCAAGGAAATGTCAGCCTGCAGCTCGGCCAGTCGCGGAAGCCATGCGGACAGCGTGAGCGCGTTGGTGAAGAAAAGCACGGAAACGGCGACACGTGCGCGACGAACAGCGTTGTCGGCCCCGCGCGGGTTGCTCACGCGGCTGAATCTAGGGCACGCAAACGCGGGCGCTGCAGCACAGGCACGGATCGCTGCGCCGGTGCCCGAGCCGGGCCCGGCTAGGCTGGGGAGGCGTTGCGTGCGTGGAGTTAATCCAGAAACCGGCGATGACAAGGGGTGAATTCGGTGACCGATGTCGCAAGAAGCATCAGACCTCGGCGCTCGAACCTCGCGGTGCCGGGCTCGAGCCCGAAGATGCTGGACAAAGCCAAAGGTCTGCCTGCAGACCAGGTGTTCATGGACATCGAGGACGCGGTGGCTCCGCTTGCCAAGCCGGATGCCCGGAAAAACATCGTGGCTGCTCTCAACGAAGGTGGCTACGACGGAAAAGTGCGCTCGGTACGAGTGAATGACTGGACCACCGAGTGGACGTACCGGGACGTCATCGAGGTCGTTTCCGGCGCGGGAGCCAACCTCGACTGCATCATGCTCCCCAAAGTGCAAGGCCCCGAGCAGATTCGCGCCTTGGACATGCTGCTGACTCAGATCGAGAAGTCCGAAGGCTTGGACGTTGGACGCATCGGTATCGAAGCGCAGATCGAGAACGCGATGGGTTTGACCATGGTGGACGAGATCGCCGCCGCCAGTCCCCGAGTGGAGACGATCATCTTCGGGCCCGCTGATTTCATGGCCAGCATCAACATGAAGTCCTTGGTTGTTGGCGAACAGCCTCCCGGGTATGACGTCGGAGACGCGTACCACTACATCCTGATGCGGATCTTGATGGCGGCTCGCGCATACGACAAGCAGGCGATCGATGGCCCGTACCTGCAAATCAAGGACCTCGACGGCTACACCCGAGTTGCGGAAAGAAGCGCTGCCCTCGGCTTCGATGGTAAGTGGGTGCTGCATCCAGATCAGATCGCAGCGGCGAACGAGATCTTCTCGCCACGTCAAGATGACTATGACCACGCAGAACTCATCCTCGACGCCTACGAGTGGTACACGTCGGCCGCCGGCGGTGCGCGTGGAGCCGCCATGCTCGGTGACGAGATGATCGACGAGGCATCGCGAAAGATGGCACTGGTAATCGCCGGCAAGGGTCGCGCCGCCGGTATGCAGCGCACCCAGACATTCGAGCCCCCTCAGTCCTGATGGTGCGCCGCACCGACATGACTCGGGAGCATGCGGCTCTCTTGCTAGGTGTCGACGAGAATTCGTCGGTCGATGACGTTCAGCGGGCGTGGAAGGTGTGGGTCCGGCTGGCACACCCCGACGCAGGTGGCGACCGAGATCACTTCGAGGCGCTGATGAGAGCACGGCGCGTTCTTCTGGCGAATGTTGTTCAGGCGAACGCGGTTGAGATAGATACGGCACCGGCGGCTGATCACGTCGTACCCGATCGTCGGTCACTGCGTTCGGTCGTCCGTCGACCGTCCCGCGGTGCTGCGATCGTGCTGGTGGGTGTGGCGGTCATCGCCCTCGCGAGTCCTGTGGTGACACTCTCACTCGCGCTATGGCTGAGCGCAGCGATCATGGGTGGGTGTGCTGCGGGCTTCGCCGCAGGTGCGACGCGTGCGCTCCTAGGAGATCGTGGTGATGTTGGCCACCGGATCACGTGCATCTCGGCCCTCTGGCTGCCTGTGGCGTGCGGGCAAGTTGGACTCAGCGTCAGTCTCGGCTCCGACATCGTGTTGATGCTGCCGGTGCTCGCCGTGCCACTGGTCGCTTCGGTCGCCTGGATGAACGCAGGTGCGGGCCTGTGGATGCCCGTGAGGTCCAGCGCTCCCTAGAGGCGAGATCGCACGAGGGGCGTTAACATGCTGGAACGCCAGAAGGGGGTTGGGCATGGGTCGTCTCCTGCAAACCGAAGGTCTCACCGAGATACAGCGTGACATTCTCGATGCCGTTCGCGACTTTGTGGACGCTGAGATTCTGCCGGTGGCCAGCGAGTTGGAACACAACGACGAATACCCCAAAGACATCGTCGACGGTTTGAAGGAACTCGGTGTGTTCGGCCTGATGATTCCGGAGGAGTACGGCGGGCTCGGCGAGTCACTACTGACGTACTCCCTCGTGGTCGAAGAGATCGCGCGAGGATGGATGAGCGTCAGTGGTGTGATCAACACCCACTTCATCGTTTCGCACATGGTGCTCCATCACGGCACCGAGGAGCAAAAGCAGCACTTCCTGCCCCGTATGGCCACCGGTGAGGTTCGCGGAGCTTTCAGCATGACCGAGCCCGGCTGCGGCTCAGACGTCTCCGCCATCACGAGCAAAGCCGTCGTCGACGGCGACGACTACGTGCTCACCGGGCAGAAGATGTGGCTGACCAACGGCGGCTCGTCGACGCTCGTCGCCGTGCTCGTTCGCACAGACAACGCTGCTGGCGAGGACAGCAGCGTGTACAAGCGCATGTCCACGTTCCTCGTCGAAAAGCCCGAGGGCTTCGGTGAGGTGCGGCCCGGTCTGACGATTCCGGGCAAGATCGAGAAGATGGGCTACAAGGGCGTCGACACCACGGAACTGTTAATGGACGGCTTGCGCCTCCCCGCGTCGACGATTCTCGGTGGCGAGTCGGGCCACGGCTTCTACCAGATGATGGACGGAGTCGAGGTCGGCCGTGTGAATGTCGCCGCGCGAGCTTGCGGTCTCGCTCTGCGGGCCTTCGAACTCGGCGTGGAGTACGCGCAAATACGCAGCACGTTCGGCAAGCAGATCAGCGAACACCAGGCGGTAGCGTTCCGTCTCGCCGACATGGCAACGAAAATCGAGGCAGCGCACCAAATGATGGTGATGGCTGCACGGACAAAGGATTCCGGCGCCCGCAACGATCTCGAAGCGGGAATGGCGAAATACCTGGCCAGCGAGTACTGCAAGGAAGTCGTCGAGGACTCCTTCCGGATACACGGCGGGTACGGCTACTCCAAGGAGTACGAGATCGAACGGCTCTATCGCGAAGCCCCCATGCTGATGATCGGTGAGGGCACCGCCGACATCCAGAAGATGATCATCGCGCGACGCTTGCTCGAGGACTACAAGATCCGTACGTGATGGCGGACATTCCGTGCATCGGTGCGGTCGTGTTCGACGACCAGGGACGATTGCTCCTTGTCCAGCGCGCCAACCCTCCTGCCCAGGGGCTGTGGTCGCTACCGGGCGGGCGGCAAGAGCCGGGAGAGACCGCCGAGCAAGGCGTGGTGCGCGAGGTCCACGAAGAAACGGGGCTCACCGTTCGGGTCGAGCGGGAAGTCGGGACGGTGGTCCGTCAGGCCCCGTCGGGTGATGACTACGTCATTCGAGACTTCGTATGTTTGGTGCGTGGGGATGACGCAGTGGTGGCCGCAGACGATGCAGCCGACGCACGCTTTTTCCCCGTTTCAGAACTTGCCGACTTGCCGACGAGCGAGGGTCTGATCGAAGCGTTGACCGGCTGGAACCTCTTGACTACTTAATTGGCGAATGTGCACGCAGTCGGCCTGATCGCCGGGCCGCGTCCGAGCACCATCTCTAGAGACACTGAACGTCGGCCCACACGCACAACGTTGAGCCGCGCCTGGCGTGACCCCAGTCGCTCGCAAGGCTCTCGACCAGCAACAAGCCCCGACCGTCCGGTGAATCGTCGCTGCTCGATAGCTGACGGGGAAAACCTTCGGAGTCCGAGCACACCTCGACGCGCATGACATCGTCTGCGACGGTGATCGTCATCGTGATGGCACCTGTGCCACGTCCGTGCGCCCAGGCGTTGGTGACCAATTCGGAAGCAACGAGTTCGGCATTGACGACGTCCGAAGTGGTCGATGCCACGTCCCGAACATGCTGCCGGGCTATCGCCGCGGCCGTCGAATCCATGGGCAAGTCCCAGGTGAACGTGGCCGTCATCACGCTCCTTCATCCACCCTCCACAATAGACGTGTGGCTCGGGTCATCGCGGTGGCGAACCAGAAGGGTGGAGTGGCGAAAACCACGACCGCCATCACCCTCGCTGCGGCGCTCGCTGACACAGGGCACGCGGTTCTGGTGATCGATCTTGATGCGCAGGCGTGCGCGACCTTCTCCCTTGGTATCGATCCCGAGGACCTACCTCCGCAGACCGTTGATTTTCTTCTCGATGACCTTCCCGCGAGCCAGGGTGCGGCCCGCATGCGTTCTGCGATCCGAACAACCGATGAGGGATTCTCGTTGCTCCCCGCAACGTTGTCACTTGCCTCGGCGGATGTTTCTCTCGCGGATAGACCCGCACGTGAGCGAAGACTCTCCCGCGTACTCGACGAGATCCGAGACACCTTCGATGTCATCGTCATCGACTGCTCGCCCTCCTTGGGATTGACCACGATCAATGCGCTCGTTGCGGCCGACGACGTACTCGTCCCGTTCAAGTGCGAGACCTTGTCGCACCGCGGATTGGGTCAATTGATGGAGAGCATCGACGAAGTAAAGCGATGGAGCAACCCCCGCCTGCAGGTGGCGGGAATTATTCCTACGCTGTTCGACGGACGGACCGCGCACGCGAAAGCCGTGCTGGCCGATATTGGGCCCCGCTATGGCGTGCGGGTTTTCGAGCCGATTCCCCGAAGTATCCGTTTCGCCGAGGCACCAGCGGTGGGGAAGACGATCTTGTCCACCGCCCCCGGTTCCCCCGGTGCTCGCGCGTACCGGCAACTCGCCGAGGACATCACAAGCGCGTGACCTAACTGGCGGCGTTCCCACCGGTTGGCTTGCCGCCGTGTGTGCGGCGACGACGACGGCGACGCGGCTTGCTGGCGTCAGATGAAGACGACCCCGACGAGTTGTTCGACTCCTGTGTTGACGAAGACTTGTTCGACGACGACTTGTTCGACGACGACTGCCCCGAGGACGACTGCCCCGAGGATGCTGTGGAGCCATGCCGCTCTGAACCACCTGAGCGTTGTCCGTTGCCGCCGCGACGATCGTCGCGTGAGCGCGGACCGCCGGTGCGCTTCCCGGTTTCTCCGACATCTTCGACCTGCTCAGCGGACAATCCAGCACGAGTGCGCTGGCCTTTGGGTAGTCGACCGGTGGTTCCCTCAGGTACGCCGAGTCCGGTCAACACATGAGGACTGGTGGAGTAGGTCTCCAGAGGATCTTTGAAGGGCAACTTAAGTGCCCGATCGATCATCTGCCAGCGCGCGATGTCCTCCCAGTCGACTAACGTCACCGCGACTCCGGACGCTCCGGCTCGACCGGTGCGACCGATTCTGTGCAGGTAGGTCTTCTCGTCATCTGGGCATTCGTAGTTGATGACGTGCGTGACGCCATCGACATCAATGCCGCGGGCGGCAACATCGGTGGCAACGAGAACGTCGACT